>CALDTJ010000315.1 GCA_937924145.1 uncultured Saprospiraceae bacterium | reverse complement strand
AATAGATTAATGGAACAAAGAGACCTTATAAAAGATCAGATCGAGCAGATGGGTAGAGCGATTGGCAAAATTATCACTAGTCTTTTAGGTTTGAAAGCCGATGGAAATGTGATACTCAGTTTTGAAGTAACGAATCAGCAGTTCAAAAGTGAATTGGATATAGATATTGAAAAATTATTAGCATTGGAAAAACCAGATTTAACTGACTATTTATTGACTAAAAATATTGGAGAGCATGGGATTATTCAATTGGCAGAATATGTGGAAATGATAGGCGAACACCAATCAGATAATGCTGACAAAGCTGGTGCTTTTCAAAGTGCAGTTAATCTCTATGAAATTGCGAATGCTCAGTCAGATACTTTTGATATGATTCGGCAGTTTAAAATCAATCAGCTTAAGCGAAAGTTGTAAGATGAATCTCAAAATTTGCACAACCGAAGATATTGATGCGCTGATTATTATAGCTACTCAATCTTATGTAGACCACTATCAATACCTTTGGAAAGACAAAGGGGAAAAATATATACAAGCGAATTATAACCACACAGCTTTCGCTAGTGAAATAGTAGATGAAGACATAGCACTTTATCTAATTCAAATAGACGGCATCAATTATGGTTTTTTAAAATTGAATTTGCATGCTGCTTTTGCCAATTATTCCACAATCGAAGGATTAGAATTGGAGCGAATTTATTTGATAAAAAAAGCAACGGGCAAAGGATTGGGAAATGCAGTGATGCGAGCAATAGAATCAATAGCCAACGCTCTTACTAAAAAAGTGATTTGGTTAAAAACAATGGATAGTAGTGATGCTCGATTTTTTTATGAGCAATGTGGTTATGTAGTTTGTGGAGCAACGACGTTGAAAGTGCAAGGGATTTATCCTCAATTTCAACGACAATTAATTATGGAAAAATTATTATCATAAATAAAAATAGTAATGTCCCAGATAAAAATTAAAAATTTTGGACCTATCAAAGAAGGGTACTTAGAAAATGATGGCTGGCTAGACATTCGTAAGGTAACTTTATTTATTGGAAATCAAGGCTCTGGAAAAAGTACCATTGCTAAACTAATTTCTTGTTTTAAGTGGATAGAAAAAGCATTGACTAGAGGAGATTATGAACCTAATTGGTTTATTCAAAGGAATCGATTTAGGAAAGTTTATTGTACCTATCATAAAATTCAAAATTATTTTAAAGATAATACAGAACTCTATTATAAAGGAGATTCGTATTGGATTGATTATACTAATGGGCTGCTATCTATTACACAAAATCAAATTGGTAGTTATCAACTACCTCAGATTATGTATGTACCAGCAGAAAGGAATTTTATTAGCACCATTAGACATCCTGAGCTTTTAAAACTATCTTCTGATGCTTTAGTGGAATTTATAACTGAATTTGATAATGCTAAAAAAGAGGCAAATATAGATGGGTTAAATTTACCAATTAATGATACGCTTATCCAATATGATAGATTGAATGATTTAATTAACATCAAAGGAAATGGTTATAAAGTTAGATTAACAGAGGCCTCTAGTGGTTTTCAATCATTAGTCCCTTTGCACCTAGTTTCTTGGAGTTTAGCTCATTCTGTAAAAATTCAAGCTAATCGGGCTAAAAAAACTAGTATGAGTAGCGATGAATTAAATAGGTTTAAAGAAGGTATCTCTGATATCTGGTTAAATGATAGCTTAACAGATGAACAAAGAAGAGCAGCAATTTCAGTTTTGTCTTCAAAATTTAACAAATCTGTCTTCATAAATATAGTAGAAGAACCTGAACAAAATTTATTTCCAACTGCTCAGCAAAACGTATTAAATAGCTTACTCTCATTTAATAATTTCAATGAAGGCAATGAATTAATAATGACTACACATAGTCCTTATATTATTAATTATTTGACGATTGCCATTCAAGGAATGGCTTTGAATCAAAAAATTAATCGTACTAAAAATACCAATGGAGCAATTGATAAACTAAATAAAATTGTACCTAAAAACTCTACTATCTCTGATAAAGACGTTATTATTTATCAATTAAACGAAAAGAATGGTAGCATTGAAAAATTGGAAAATTTTGAAGGTGTTCCCTCTGGCGAAAATTATTTAAACCAGTCTCTCGTGATGGGCAATGAACTATTTGATGCGCTATTAGAAATTGAACAAGGATTATAATGAAAACTAACTTTTTTGAAACAGACTGCAAAGAAATCGCAAGAACAAATGCACTTTTTGGTATATGTGATGATAAAAATACCGAAAAAGCTTACACTGATGTAGACGATAGTAATAAATGGATAGCAATCGTAAAAAACGATAGGCAAAAACCCGTTTCTTTCACCGCAATTGATAATTGTATAAATGTTTTCAAAGAAGGAACAAAAGAACAAGAAAGTACTTGTGACGGGATGTTAGTTTTTGAAGAAACGTTGTACCTAGTTGAGTTAAAAGATCAAAAAGCAAAATGGCAACCGAAAGCCATTCAGCAGTTAGAAAATACGATTCAATTAATTTTGAATAATCATAATTTAG
The DNA here is from genome assembly GCA_937924145.1 of uncultured Saprospiraceae bacterium. GTDB lineage: Bacteria > Bacteroidota > Bacteroidia > Chitinophagales > Saprospiraceae > JAFMDF01. The sequence goes on along the minus strand of CALDTJ010000315.1, from coordinate 2,372 downwards.
ATGAATTTAAGTATAAAAAAGCATTTGCTTGTAATAAAAATCATCCCAAATTTGCTGTAATTAACAATGAACAAAATAAGCGATTTTTTAAAGAATATGGATTTAGGCTTGACGTACAAGCAAAAATTATAATAAAGTAAAATTAGATAAACAATTAAAATAAAATGTTAAAAATCAAAGACTTAAGAGTATCCGTAGAGGACAAAGAAATCTTACGAGGTATTAATTTGGACATCAAACCAGGAGAAGTTCACGCTATTATGGGGCCAAATGGTTCTGGTAAGAGTACTTTATCGCACGTATTGGCGGGTAAGGATGAGTACGAAGTAACCAGTGGTAGCATTGATTTTGGAGGTGAAGATTTGTTGGAAATGGATATAGATGAAAGAGCCATTGCAGGTATCTTTTTAGCTTTCCAATATCCAGTAGAAATTCCTGGTGTTAGTAATGCCAATTTCTTAAAAAGTATGGTTAACTCTGTGCGTAAGGCAAGAGGCGAAGAAGAGTTAGACGCCATGAAAATGTTGAAGTACTTAAGAGAAAAAACCAAGTTAGTTGAACTAGATCAAGCTTTGTTAAAGCGATCTTTGAACGAAGGTTTTTCTGGTGGAGAAAAGAAAAGAAATGAGATGTTACAAATGGCGGTTTTAGAACCTAAATTAGGTATCTTGGACGAAACGGATTCTGGATTGGATATTGATGCTTTGAGAATCGTTGCCAATGCAGTTAATCAGTTGAGAACTAAAGACCGCTCGTTTTTAGTGGTCACGCACTACCAACGTTTATTGGACTATATCGTGCCTGATTATGTACACGTTTTATACAACGGTCAAATCGTAAAAACAGGTGATAAGAACTTGGCTTTGGAATTAGAAAAGCGTGGGTACGACTGGATTAAGGAAGAAGTGGACGGCGTGTCAGTCGGCAGTTAGCAGTTTGCAGTTTGCAGTTTGCAAAATTAAATATTCTATAATATCAAATTTAATCAAAGTTGTCTATTGTCATTGGTTTAACTGCCAACTGACAACTGGCAACTGACAACTGAAAAAAATGGCAGTAGCTATTGATAATAAATCAGCCGAAATTGTTGCTAAATATCGGACTTTGTTCGACTTAAAAGAGCAGCAAATGAATGGCCAAAAGGATCACCCTTTGCAAGCAATTCGTCGCCAAGCGATGGGTCAATTGGAAGAGATGGGTTTTCCTGCAAGAAAGGACGAAGATTATAAATATACCTACGTCACCAAAATCGTCAAAGAATCTTTTGTAGAAGGAAAAGGAGCAACTATTGGCGAAAATGTGGTAAAAGCAGCTGGTTTTGATGGCTTGGATGCTTACCAATTGGTATTCGTCAATGGAAAATACAGCGAAGAGTTTTCAAATATTGATAATTTAGAAGACGGCTTATTTATCAGCGACCTAAAAGCAGCTTACGATATCGATGTTTTCGAACCACTCATCAAATCTGCTTTGACTAGTGAGCTTGGGGTAAATGCTTTTGTCGCATTAAATACTGCTTTGGCGCAAGAAGGTATTTTTATCGGAGTTGCTAAGGGAACAAAAGTGAACAAACCGATTCATATTTCTAATATTACGGTTTCTGGTGGTGCAGCTATTATGACGAGCCCACAGTTTGTCGTGATCGCTGAAGATAGCACAGAAGTGAATGTGATTGAAACGCATTATGCGGTGAATGACGGTGTTTATTTTACGAATGCCTTGAGCCGATTTGTGGTTGGTAAAAATTCACACGTTCACCATTATAAATTACAAAACGAAAGTATTAATGCTTTCCAAATTAATAATGCCATCGCTACGCAAGAACGAGATAGCACTTACTCTTCTTATGTATTGGATTTAGGTGGAAAGATGGTTAGAAATAACTTAAGTTCTCACCTGCAATCTTCTGGAACGAACACTAACTTATACGGTGTGTATTTAGCAGATGGCAAGCAACACATTGATAATCAAAGTTTTATCGACCACGCTCATCCTCATTGCGAAAGTAATGAATTGTACAAAGGCATCATCGACGGAAAAGGTAGAGGGGTGTTTAATGGAAAGGTAAATGTGCGTCAAGATGCACAAAAGACGAATGCTTTTCAGCAAAATAGTAGTTTGGTACTTTCTGATACTGCGACTATGGACACTAAACCGCAACTAGAAATTTTTGCGGATGATGTAAAATGTAGTCACGGTGCAACGATTGGTCAAATGGATGAGACATCTATTTACTACCTACGAACTAGAGGGATGAGTTTGGAACAAGCTCGGTCTATGTTGCAATTTGCTTTCGTGGCGGAGGTTTTGGAAAATTTCCAGATTGAAGAGGTGAAGGAGAAAGCTTTGGCGATGATGGCGGATAAGTTAGG
>CALDTJ010000314.1 GCA_937924145.1 uncultured Saprospiraceae bacterium | reverse complement strand
CCCCATGTCGTCAGCTTGCGCCCAAACATCATAAGTTAACTGTAAATCATCATCTTGATTAGGAATAGCTCCTGCTACTCTTTTGTTGTTGGCATCCATCAACGGATATTCTACCAACCAATATTGAGTAACACATTCTCCCGCTTTTAAATCACCAATGAAACGAGTCGCATCTTTTGCTCCGCCTTGATGAATAAAGGAGAAAGTTCCCTCATAAGGAACGCCAATGGCAGTAGTTGTAGGATAAATACCAGGTGTATTATTAGTAAAATCACCAATATGCGCAAAAACATCTGTTAGGTCTTCCGTCCCGTCATTACAGATTTTGGCGCCAATATAAACGGATTTTGGGCTGGCCCCTGATGGTGTCTGGATGTTATGATCAACCACTAGATTGTGTAATTCTAGTAATTCAATTCTTAAATCGCCACTTAGATTACTAGCGAATAGTTGTGAGTAAAAAATAGCAATGCCAAGTAGTGTTAGTGTAATGTGTCTAGTCATTGTTTGACGTCTTGAAAGAGCCCTTTTGTTATAAACAATGGGTCTCTGATTCTCTCCGAATAGGATTAAGTTTACTAATTTTTTTTACGGGGATATAACTCGAACTTGCTTTTTGAGGCTAAAATAGAGGAGTAATAATGGGGAGTAATAATGGGAAGATTGGTATTTAAAGGATACCAAAAATTAAGCCACAAATTTCATAACAATTTATTTTTAATACATAAAAAAAGTCATTATGTTTATAAATCACAAAACAAGTAATTTATGAGCGTATAAATAACATATTTGTTATATAAAAATTCATTTAATTAAAATTAGAAAGTCACAAATCTATAATTTTCACGGTTATTTGATTATAAGCCTAATTTGGAATTTACTGTACACTACTATTTTAAAAATTGTCAAAAATGAGTAAATCCGCCCGACTGCCGCTAGGCGGGCAGGTGAATAAATTTAGGATAAACTACCATATATAGATCGTATCTCTCCGAATTTGCACCATATTTAGTCATTTTGATTCAATTAATTTTTGTAGGGTAGAGTATTTGGAATTAAACACTTTTACTAAAATTCAGGGATAATAATAAGGCGTGTACGAGCTGATTTTTAAAATATGTATTTAATTGACAATCAAACAATTGCTAACAATTAGATAATCAGGTAAAAATTAATATAGTATAGAATCACTATGTCAACGCTTAAACCAGCACGCCTGCACATGCGGGCGAGTCCGTGTACCAAATAGTCCGTGTACCTATACAATATTTGGTACACAGATTATACGAGCTAAATTATCATTTTTTAATCTGACTACCTAAATACCTCTTAATATTTTGACAGTTAATCATATACATAATTTTTTTTTTATTAAATATTCATTTTCACTTATCACTAAAGGTATGATTATCAATAAAATAGGTGATATTTGGCATAAATTTTGCTGTTATAAAATTGACTACATCCTTATTATTTTAAAAGGATAGAACCTTCCTTCCCTCTTTTTCCTCCCTATTATTTATTTAAATAACCTATTAAATACACATCGTAACTTCTGGCAGCATCCAGAACAACGTTAAGTGCTCTAAAAAACTAAGAACAGTCACTCAAATTATTTATTCACCTTACTTTTACGCTCCTCCTTTTTTGTGTGTTTACTGTTATGAATAGTACCAATAGATTACTAGCGGTGTCCTTATGCCTTGAGGTATTATCAACTAAAAACTTAAACACCTACATTTATGCGTTTTTTTACGACACTCTCCCTATTATTATTTTCCATCACTTTTTCTATTTCCTTACAGGCTCAAAAAAATGTAACGGAACTAGTAGAATCTAAGCGGCCACAATTAGAAAATTTACCTGAATCAGCTCTAGCAAGAGCAATTCCAGGAAACCCTGCTGGTTTAGATGTAAAAGAAATCAAACAGTACCAACTTTTTTCTATTGACAAAGCAGCCATGAACAATAGAAAAAATACAGACCGAGGCCTTTTAAAACTAAAATTAGCATACAATAATCGGCCAATTATTCTAGAACTAGTCAAAAAAGACCTTTTTGGCCCTTTGGGTAAAGTGACCTTAGCATCTAATGGCAAGGCAATTGAGCAACCTCAAGGAGATTATTATTGGGGGAAAGTGAAAGGGAAAGCCAATTCGATGGCTGCCATCAGTATTTTCGAAGATAATATTGAAGGGTTGATAACCATTGATGAAGAAACCTTCAATTTTGGTAAATTAAAAGAAGCTCCTTATCATATAATGTATCGCTCCAACGATGTTCCATTGGAACAACCAGAATGTTTAGCCGAATCCTTGACAGAAAATATTGGCAATACCACAGAGGCTAGTATTCCCGAATTAGGTAGTGCTGCAATTGGTAGCGTAGGCGTTTATTACGAAATAGACCACGATATTTATTTAGCAAAAAATTCTTCTATTACAGAAACCACAAATTTTATTACTGCTATCTTAAATGAAGTCGCCATTGCCTATGCGAACGAATCGATTAATTTATACATCAGCGAAATAAAAATTTGGGACGTTGTTGACCCTTATGCAGGTCTTTCTGGTTCGAGCGCAAGACTAACGGCTTTTAGAGATAGATTAAATGGCAATTATAATGGCGACTTAGCTCATTTGATTAGCTTTGACGGCGGTGGTGGTTTGGCTTATATCAATGTCCTCTGTAATAGTTTTTATGGGGTTGGATATAGCAGTATCAATAATTCCTATAATACTTTTCCTACTTACTCTTGGACCGTAATGGTCTTAGCCCATGAGATTGGTCATAATTTGGGGTCTCCACATACCCATTCTTGTTCATGGAATGGCAACAATACCCCAATTGATGGTTGTGGCATCCAAGCTGGATATGGAGATACGGATTGTACTTCAGCAGCACCTATTCCATCTGATGGAGGTACTATCATGAGCTATTGCCATTTGCTCTCTACAGGAATTAACTTATCGAATGGATTTGGTCCTCAACCAGGAGATTTAATACGAAATAAGATTGTAACTGCCGCTAGTAATGGTTGTTTGCTTGGTTGTGCAATAGGAAGTACCTGTGATGATGGCAATGCATGTACTACAAATGATGTGTATGACGCTGGTTGTAATTGTGCGGGTACACCTTTATCCGATAGTGATAATGATGGTGTCTGTGATACCAATGATATTTGCCCTGGAGGAGATGATAGTATAGATACTGACGGAGATGGTACGCCTGATTTTTGTGATACTTGTAATGATAACTTAATAGGAACGGCCTGTAATGACGGTGATGATTGTACGACCAATGATGTCTATGATGCCAATTGTAATTGTGCAGGTGTTTCTGCCGATAGTGATAATGATGGGATTTGTGACGCAATGGATATTTGCCCTGATGGAGATGATTTATTAGATGCGAATGGCAATGGACAACCAGATGCCTGCGAAGTGACTTGTATCAATCAAACGACTACTTTCGCAAGTACGCTTTTAACCCATTCGGGAAGTGGTGCTGCTACCTCGATATTGACCTTTACGGAAATTACTAGAGATATTCAATTTACCATATCTGAAATCAATAGTAAATTAAATGGTAAAGCCAACCGAAGATATACGGAACAAGTGACCGTGACCTATACAGATGGAAACGGAAATAATAAAGTATATGGCACTTATAGTGGTCAAAATACCTCTTCCGTATCAGTCAGCATCAATGAAATTGTCCAAACTATTAGCATCAGTTTAGCAGATATTTATTCAGGAAGTTCGACTACTCAAATGAGTGTTACACTCGGTACGGTGGATATTTGTGCAGAACCTTGCCAAGACGACGATAATGACGGGGTCTGTAATAGCGTAGATGCTTGTTCTGGGTTTGATGATACAGTAGATTCAGATGGCGACGGCGTGCCAGATGGTTGTGACGATTGTACTAATGTAACGAGTAATTTCCAAAGTAACACCTTAACTAATAGTGGAACAGGGAGTACTGCTACTATATTAAATTTGAGTAACCAAACTGATATTTCCTTCACCATCAGTCAGTTAGGCGCAAAAATAGGCGGAAAGCCTAGCAGTCGTTATAGTGATGAAGTGACCGTTACTTATGTAGATGGAAATGGAAATACACAACCTTATGGCACATTTAGTGGCCAAAATCAAAGTTCAGTAAATGTCAATATAGTAGGTGAAGTGACTCAAATAACTGTCAGCTTAGCCAACGCTGGATTTACAAATAACGTAAGTGTTAGCTTATCTGCTGTAATCAGTTGCCAAATTGGAGGAACTGCTTTAGCTGCATCTACTACCAGAAATACCCTACCTGAGCTTTCTTTTGAGGCCTATCCAAATCCTTTTAGCGAGTCCATTCAGTTAAACATTGATAGCAAAGCAAAAGGAGGTATCAAGGTGGTTGATTATTACGGTAGAATTATCCATCAGATTAAATTGGAAGGAGAAGGTATCGTTAGAAAGACTTTAGATACAAGTGATTGGCCAAGTGGACTCTATTATTTAGAATACCACACAGGCAAGCGCTTTAAAGTCCAAAAAATAATTAAAGCTAGATTGTAAAAAATACATTTTAAATAAAAATAATAATTCAGCATTAGCACGTTGTAAGTACCAAGTGATAATTAGGTATAAGTAAAATTTTAGAATTATTCCCGCCCGACTGCCGCAGGCGGGCTGGTTTTTCTTTAGCAAGGCAAAAAATTTCGGTATAGCCTTCGCTCTATCGACTTTTTTTAACGACGCTAAAGGAAAAAAGAAACTAAAATTACTTATAGATAATTGTGACTTGGTACTTAATTGAAATAAACAATTTAAAGCGTTAATGATAGGCAATTCCTTTTGGGGAGTTGCCTATTATTTTGTAAAAAATAAGGGACAAGTTTATTCAAGTAATAAAAGTAGTTGACACTTTCTTGCCCTTTTTGGATCAGGTGTTCAAAATAAGGAGTAATGCCTAAGAGAATTAAAGTGTAAAATTCACCCTCAATAGATTATAACTTCGTTGAGATATTTTGTGATATAATATCCAATATCTGGCTTAATTTTTGTTGTATATAGTGTAGCTTTTTTAATATCATCTATACCCTCCTGTATAAGTCCCATAATATTTCTTTAAAGTTTTAGAAACCTAATTCTCCCCACAAATTAATAGACT
>CALDTJ010000313.1 GCA_937924145.1 uncultured Saprospiraceae bacterium | reverse complement strand
TAGCAGATAATAAGCTCAAAATTCCTTATATTTGTAAGAAACAAATAGCCAATGGCAACTGAAACGAAATATAAAACAGATACTTATACGCTCGAAGAGTACCTTGTCATGGAAGAGGCAGCGGAGTATAAAAGTGAATATCATGGCGGTAAAATAGTCGCTATGGCAGGAGGTTCATTTGACCATAATACAATTGGTCAGAATGCAGGTAGTGCGATCTCGAATCAATTAAGAGCAAAAAATAAGTCTTGTAGAGTAGCCAATAGCGATCAGAAAATCTATATTGATAATTATGATAAAGGTGTATATCCAGATGTCTCTGTTTTTTGTGATAAACCCCAATTTCATAAGGGTCGAAAAGATATTATCACCAATCCAATTTTAGTAGTGGAAGTTTTATCCCCATCAACGGAAGGATATGATCGTGGCGCAAAATTCACACAATATCGTTCTATTCCATCTTTCAAAGAATACGTGTTAATAGCACAGGATAAAGCATGGGTAGAATCTTTTTATAAAGTAGAAGAAGATGTTTGGCGGATTTCTAACGCAGAAGGTTTAGACAGCAAAATTCAGCTTTTCTCTTTAGGTATCGAAATTACTTTAGCAGATATTTATCACCTTGTTGATTTTGAGCTGCCAACAGAAGAGAAATAATCATATATCCTCAAAATTCCCATGCCGTCCCTTTCCACTAGCAAATCGCTTAGCACCAATCACCGTTTCTTGTGAATTGATCGTTTCCATGCCTTTTTCGAATTCATTTGATAAAGCATCTTCCAAGGGTAAATTCCATTGTTCGTAAGCACTCAAGCGATCATTACGCATACATAGCTGTGGAAATGCAGCTATTTGTAAAGCCAATTTTTTAGCAGCGTCGAGCGACCTTCCATCTTCGACAATTCTATTGGCTAAACCTATCTGAAATGCCTCGTCTGCTTTAACAGGCCTTCCCGTTAAAATCAAATCCATTGCTCTACTCATTCCAATCAATCTAGGCAATCGAATCGTACCTCCGTCAACTAGGGGGACGCCCCATCTGCGACAGAAAATCCCCATAACTGCGGAAGATTCCATGACTCTTAGATCGCACCAAAGTGCCAACTCCATTCCGCCTGCTACGGCATAACCAGAGATGGCAGCAATAACGGGTTTGGATAAGACCATTCTAGAAGGCCCCATTGGGCCGTCGCCTGTTGGTTCAGTCCTATTTTGAGTCCCTTTAGTAGCAATCGCTTTTAAGTCTGCTCCTGCACAAAAAGTACCACCGATTCCACCCAAGATGGCAACTGAACGCTCTTTATCAGCATCGAATGCCCGAAAAGCATCGGCTAGTTCTTGAGCCGTAGTACCATCTACTGCGTTTTTTACCTGAGGGCGATTGATTAAAATAATGGTAATTGGACCTTCTTTTTGAATGGTGATATTTTTCATGCTTTTCGTTTTGTTTGCTTGACTATATAAAATGAAAAACCCCATACCCTAAAATGAATTAGTAGTATGGGGTTTTATTTATTTTTAAATTATAGCTTCTGTAAATAATCAAAAGATACAATCCTAATGCTTACTTATACTTCCTCTTCTGACTTTACCAATAACTGAAAGCCATTTCCATGAATATTGACAATTTCAATATTTCCATCCTCTTTTAGATACTTTCTCAACTTCGTGACAAAAACATCCATACTTCTAGCTGTGAAGTAATTATCTTCTCCCCAAATCTTCGTCAATGCTTCAGAACGTGGTAAGATATCGTTCATATACATACAGAACATACGCAATAGTTGCGCCTCCTTAGGAGATAATTTGTCTTTGGATTCATTGCCATTGTCGGTAAACGTAAGTATACGCAATGGGAAATTAAAATGGTATTTACCAATAACAAATTCTTTGATTTCTTCTCGGGGATCAGCCGCTTGCTGGCTTCTTTTTAAGATGGCCTGTATTCTATAAAGTAATTCTTCTGAGTTGAAGGGCTTAGTGATATAATCATCTGCACCGATTTTAAAACCTTGTAAGACATCATCTTTCATAGCTTTGGCAGTCAAGAAAATAATCGGCATCTCTGCGTCAGATTCTCTTACCTCTTTAGCTAAGGTAAAGCCATCTTTTCGGGGCATCATTACATCAAAAATACACAGATCAAAATTCCCTCTACGGAAACTCTCCCACCCTGCTACGCCATCAGTCGCTAGCGTTACATCGTAGTCGTGCATTTCTAAATAGGAGCGTAATACGTCTCCAAAGTTTTGGTCATCTTCAACCAGTAAGATTCGGTTATTAGTTGGCGTCATTGTTTAATTATTCTTTGGTGATTCTTATTTTTCGGTTATTTGACTAGCTCTGGGGTGAAAAGAGCTTTTAATCCATAATTAGTTTTACCAATTCATCATTTTAACATTTACATAATTAAAAATAGAAATTTTAACAGATTTATTGTGTAGAATGACAAATGATTACAAATTGATGAAAATTTATGCCGCCACATTTTGTCGAATGTGGTATGGGAAAGTTAGGATAAAACTACTTCCTTTTCCCAATTCACTTTTTACATCTATCTGTCCTTTGTGTGCCGTCATCATGGTTTTTACGTAGGCTAATCCTAACCCAAACCCTTTTACATTATGCACATTACCTGTATGTACTCGATAAAATTTATCAAATATATTTTTTCGAGCCTCTTTACTTAAGCCTATTCCATTGTCTTTTATAGTCACTTCTATTCCTCCTGCGACATCTCTTGTCAACACCTCAATTTCTGGAATCTCTCTGGAATATTTATTGGCATTATCCAATAAATTGTGGATAATATTAGAAAGATGCGTTAAATCGCCTTCTATTCTAGATTTTGTTGCTTTCAAATCAGAAGTCACAAAACCACCTTTCTTCTC
>CALDTJ010000312.1 GCA_937924145.1 uncultured Saprospiraceae bacterium | reverse complement strand
AAATTGTCTTGATTCAAGAAAATGCTATAAAATGTAACAAGGTACTATTTATAAAAATAAGCTGTAATTGTTCATTATTTACATGAGGAGACATCTATTTTGAGGGGAGGTATGAGAAAAGCAAAAAATAGGTGTTTTCTTTTGTAATGTGGAACAACTGTTCAGAAAACACTTCTTTTCTCTGCCTTACTCTTTCCTATCCCCCAAAAGAAATAGCCTGCCCGTACGGGTCTCCTGAACAGTTACAATAAGACAAAAAAATAGCCAGACGCCTAAACGTCTAGCTATTTCTCAAATAAGTAGTCTTAACTTCAGTGGTGGTAATTAATTCTGACTTTAAAAGTCGAATCAATATTTTAATAGTTTCAAAGTGTTTTAGTGTTCCACAGCTTTTATCACCGAAGAGAGAACTATTTATAACATAAACTAATCTTACACATATACAGGATGACTCCCGATAGCTATCGGGATTGTAGGTCGTGCTTTCGAGACATTCAAGCAGGTCGTATTCCCTACCGCTCTCACCTCTCACTTTCTCACCTCTCACTTTCTCACCTCTCACTTTCTCACCTCTCTCACACTCTACTGCACCTTCGTCATTTTCTTCGTCACGACCCCAAACGGAGTGGATAGTTGATAATAATAAGTACCTTCTGGGATACTTCTTAGATCCAAATCAAAAACATTATTCCCCTTTTGGAAATCTGCTTCTCGCTTGCGTACGATTTGCCCTTGGGCGTTGACCAATTGAAAGACCACGTTCCCTTTTGCGGGCAAATCGAAAGCGATAGTTGTGTGTTGATTGAATGGATTAGGTGTATTTTGGTACACCTGAAATGGAATAGGTGATGATTCGTTGAACGTCAACGAAACGTCTAAAAAAGTCCCACTAAGGCCATAGGCCTCAGCGGGGGTGTGTGCGGAGGTGATTTTTAGCAACTCGTCTAATTGACCCGCTTGTGTCGCCTGAAAAGTCAGGGTAAACAAAGCGGTAGTTGTTTCACGGGATAATAATGAGTGCCAGCTCGTAGTGAGGATACCTCGGGTTTCCATAGTCCGTCCGAAATGCTCAATATTGGCTACACCTCCTTGGATGTTCAAAAGTTTTAGATGTTTAAATTCTAGGGTAAATTGGTACCCTAAGATTTGTTCCAACTCCTCTGCATTAAAAGGAATGGTATATATTTTTCCTTTTTCAATGACTTGATTGTCAACGTTTAATGAAAAAGTGGCTGTTTTATTTCTACCGCCTGCCCAAGCCGAGCGGTTAGGTACGGCACTTCCGTTGATATCGCCTATTTTGACGCCAAGGAAGTCCATACCTAATCGATCTCCGGATAAATCACGGATGGTTTTTTCTTCTTGGGTAGTAGTCAATTCCATACCCATTTCTTTAGATGGAAATTCGTAATCCATATCTACAAATCGCCAGCTGGTATTATTTGGTAGTTCTGTTATAATATTTAGAATCAACTGTCGTAAATGCACCAGATCAAAAGCGGTAATAGTACCCGATTTGTTGACATCGGCAGCGATGTATTTATAGGGTGAATCAAATGCTCGTTTACCTAAAATATGCTGACTGATTAGGACTAAATCAAAGGTACTGACCCCATTCAATGGATCATTATTTTTGATAGGTCGAATGGTATAATCGGCACCTTCTGGCATCGTAAACTCAAAGCCTCCGTTGCCATCGGACATTAAGGAGAGATTGGCATCGGTGCTTTCTACCTCTATTTGTGCTGCTTCAATAGGCTGCCCTTGTTGGTCCATGACTTGCCCAGAGATGGCTCTTCTAGAACAGGCTAGCATATTGTTCTGAATAATAATGTTGGTCGTACAGTAATCAAAGTTTCCTGCCTCATCCATTACATAAAAAGAAATTCTTTGGGTTCCTATGAATAAACAGCCTAATTCTAAAAAGTCTGGTAGAGCAGCTACTTCTTCCGCAGTAGTAGGTCTAGGTGTATTTAAAACTGGATGCCATAATTTTTTGACTAGATCGGCCTGATCGGTACAATTGTCAAAACTTCCCTTATCAAACAGCTCGGCAGATACCGTGACGAAACGATTCCCAGGTGTAGTTTCTGCAACTACTCCGTTATTACAATAAGGATGTGGTGCTAAACCATCTACAAAAATGTATTCTTCGGATATTAGTGAAGTATTTGTAAAGGCGTCTTTTACCCACCATTTTACTTCGTAGGTTGGGCCTGGATAGACAATTTGGCTGAAGGTATCTCCGACACCATTGGCTATCATTACACCATCCATTAGACATTCCCATTTGTAAGTTAGATTTTCGGAAATGGCTTCATTACAATCTCTAGCGAATACTTGGAAAACTCTTATCGCATCACATTCGAAAGGTGCTGCTCCCAGCGTTTGATCCTCTTCTCCATGTGGTGCAGCATCGCCCTTACCCAATAAGATCGTATCGACTTTGCCCATGATTAAAAATGGCTTGTCTTTATCCACTACCTTCATCACTTGGGTATATTGGATAAAACCAACATCTGCTAAACTATCTGAGCTGATACAAAATGGTTCTGTAACCAATTTTTGATGATTTTCAGGTCTTCTGATGACTAAAGGTTGATCTCCAGGTTGGTAGGTACACCAATTGATAATGGAATAGGTTCTTAAAACTTTGACAAATACGTCGTCGCTCGTTTCAAAAAACTCATCTTCATAATCCCAACTCAATTGGTCACAATTCCCGTTTTGAATAGGGGATTCAGCAGGGATGTCAAACTTAGAGTCACAATCTCCGGCTTGGTCAACGGGGAAATTAATTTTCCAATTGGCTCTATATTCTAGTTTGATTATTTGTTCTTCCCAAGCAGAATGATTTTTGCCATAGTCTATTACTCGATAGCGTCTTTTGATGGTGATTTCGCCACAACTTTGTCGTAATAGCTGATATTCTTGCTCCATCATCAAGTTGTTGCAATCCAAATTGTCTTCACAAACCAAGGCAGGATCTCCAAATTTTTCATTATAAAAAATTTCTAAATCACCCATTAGAGGTATCCACTCATTTTCATCAAATGCATTATTTTCATTTGCATCTGTTTGTGGACCTAAATCACCATTGCTGTATTCATCACAAAAGGCAGTCATCGGTGGTAATGGTTGACAAATTGGAGGTATTTTATCCTCTGCTTTGATTTCCATCCAACAAGTATTATGATTTCCTTTTTTATCAATTACTAATAATTCTGCGAAGATAGGGTGGTGGACATCACAACAAGTAAAGGTGAGGATATCGCTCCAACCTATTGGATCAATTTTGTTACCTAATTTGTTGATAACGAAAGCACTAGAGTCGCCTTCATAGACAGAAATATTATTACAAAGCGTTCTTCTTGCTAAGATGGTATCAACTTCGCACATATCCCAACTACCACCGTCAATTGCATCTGCATGAAGCGTGGTGCGATTGCCACCAAGGGAAACATTTAGTTCGTCAGAGCAGATAGCTGTCGGGGCGGAAACGTCTCTAATTATAAAATATCGGTAACAAGTATCTTCTTTTAATTGCTCATGATGACAGTCGTCAAAAGCTCTATAACCGACTCTAAAAGTATCGCATTCTAATGCGCCTGCATCTGCTAAATTATCCGCTACGGACCACCAACCATCTTTCTCTAAGACATCTACGGTAAACATTTTTACCATTGGATTATCTACACATTTGTCCGTTGCATTTGGCAGTGGAAAACGCACTTCCATTTGACAGGTCGTACTTGGGAGATCAATCAACTCTGCTGTTTCAAGCGTTGTAAATTCAGCACATTCGATGATTGGTGCTAGTGTATCTTTAAATTCAATTAGCTGTGTATCAATCGCAATCGGAATCGTCGAATTAGCACACCAATCCAATAAGTGCCAATAGCGATAATACTTATCATTACAAGCTACTTGAACTCTAGTATCTTGATATTCTATATTATAATTACAAATTCTTGCATTACTCGTTAATGGAATCGTATCGGTTGGTATGAAAATACCGTTTCTAGTATAGCCTATTTTAATACCAGGCACTCCTATTCGCGTTAAGTCATTGACCACAGAAGGATCATCCATTCCACAACTTAGTATAACATCTGGTGCTTTGACGATTTTGTCTACACCTGGTCGGAAAATTTTCACGGTATCTTTTCGCTCACTGATATTTCCACAACCATCTGTTGCCTGCCAAAGTACTAAGTAGGAATCAATGGTATCACATTCTGTTGGGACGCTTAGCATTTCTACGCCTGCATAGACCACATCAACGGAATCACAGTTATCCAATACCGTTGGAGTGTTTAAACCTAGGGCATTCTGTGTCATGTCTATATTGCAAGCAAAGACAGTATCACATCTAACATCTCCTGTAAATAGTGGAGCTGCTTTGTCTTCAAATCTTAAATAAGTCCAACATTTATTGGTTTGGCGACCATCGTTGCAAATAGATAGATTACCGCCATCGTAGTAAACTCTTTGAATTTCTGCGGTATAAAGCGTATCGCCACAATAGTTGATTAAATCTTTAGTTACTCTAGGATAATCTCCTGCTCGACCTGTTCCGCTGGCAATAATTCTACCGCCGGATTTACCATTTGGTACACTAATCGTTATCTCATAAAGGATCGTATCGTCATTGCCTTCACAATGTCCCTCTAGCAACATATCTGGGATAATCACTACTCCACAATCTGCATCCATCCCCACGTTTAAAGTATCATTACAAACTAATGTTCGAGGTTGTACAGAGAAGAAGGAACGAGCTGTAATGGTGCTATCTAGCTTTAATTTATATTCAACCGTATAAGAACCAAAGGCAAAGGTGTCGATAAAACTCATATTCGCATTTTGCGATAAGCAAGTATCTCTACATATCTCACCAGATGAATTCATTACTCTTACAAAAGTGGTATCATTTGCTAGCGTATCGCAGTCTGAAAGGATAGTTGCCGCTGGAATAGTGACCAATTTATAAGGTAATTCACAGGTTGCCACGGGGCTACTTATTCTAGGTGTTTGTATCATGAAATTGCTTTCTAGACAGCCTACACTTGCTTTAAAACCTGCTGATTGGATATTATCTCCGTTGGTCTGAAAGACAAAAGAAACACAACCTGATGGATTGATTCCTTTGTCGCAATTAGCAGTAAACCAACCACCAAAAGCCTTTGCAACACCGACTCCACTGCCACTTCCTGTATAATTCATCGCTGATGGAATCTTACCATCAAAGACAAATAAGCTATCACCTACCGCTAAATCAAAGGCTAAAAAATTCGTTCGAACTCTTTGCCCTTGATTTTGCGGACAGATGCTAGTCGTGTCGCTCCGGGGGGTACTATCAGCATACAGACTATGTGTAGTCGTATCGCTCATAAAGCTGGAGGTAGTGTCACAGTCGAGTAATGTGTTTATGGAAATGTTTCCATTGACGGGCGTGGTGAATGTTTGTTGTGCCACTAAAAAAGAGAACGACCAACAGACGGCGAAGAGCGTCAGGGCTAGTCCTCTAATAAATCGACTTCTGGAAGTCGATAACGCCTTATTCATTTGCTTGCTTGCAATCAATAAGGAAACAGGAGTATAATGTCTGTCTTGGACGTTCATTGAAAATAGTGGTTTCATAGTGTTAATTCAAATACCGCTCTTCTTTATATCCCATAGGGATTCCTGTTAAACGGACTAGTATGGCTCGTTTAAAAAGCGAATGATTAAGTATCGTGTACTATAAAGGAGTTAGAGGAGAGGGTTGTCTGCTATCAGTGGGTAGTATGCTCGATACTTGCCAAGTCATTGGATACAATGCTTAGTATCGTGCAAACATAGTGCTGCTAGGCTTTCGAAATGCAGGTTGTTTAGAAATAACTGATTCATAATCAATTATTTATCTGAGAGTTAGCATCTTGAATAGCAAGCTACTGATAGGACAAGTTTTCAACTAATCCTTGTTCGCTTATTTTTTAATAGTGTTTCTTTTGCCTTTTAAAATGGAAATATTCTATATTATTGTCTGATAAAAGAGAACTGATAACTCAATTAACTTCTGTCAGTTAAGTATGCTTATTCACTGTTCATTCCTTAGAAATGAAGTCCTGAATTCTAGATTAATACTGGAATTGGTGTGTTTTTAGAGAAGAGAGCAGACCTTATGATCTGAAACTTCTACAGCTTTTTTGATTCTTTCTTAATACTTTCGTTTCTGTTGCAAAGTGATTCTTTACGTTTCTCAGAAGAGTGGGTAGTTCAATAGTTTTTAACTAACGAATACCTAAATAATATTGACCTTGAAATAAGGTAGTTGAAAAGTTTTCGTAAAAAAACAGTTCGGACTTATGCAATGCATAGACCTATGTCTTTTACTTTAATCGGAGATTGGTGATGAGAGAAATTCCGCAAGATCGGAGAATGATCTCGAGTGTTGTAAAACTAAATCTTCTGCAATATATTATAAATATCAATATATGTGCAAGTTTTTTCAAATATTTTTTTGTTCTTATTTGAACAAAGCTTTTGTACCATCCGTTTTATGGCACTTTTAATCTTACGTGGGAGGACTTAGAATTGTTCAGTTATATATTAAAATATTTTATGTTTTTTATTAGGGTAATTTGTAATTATCTAATAATGAATTATATATGAAAAATTAGATAATCAGTAAAAGATTGAGTCAATCTAAATTCTCTCACGAAAAATCTAGATTGACTCAATTTTAGTATTTTTTCAAAGTTCTTTAATTTCTCTTTTATTACATAACACTAGCAATTTATTAAGCTCGGTATTACTTTTGGTGAATCATTTTTTTGGTAGCCTTGTAGTTAGAGGTTGTTAATCTGTAGTAAAGTAAACCTTCTGGTAAATTATCTAAATTATTGAGCGTAATCAGATGACTCCCTTTTCCCAATATTTCATTTTGATTAATTAAATTTCTTCCAGTAGCATCAAATACTTGTAATTGTACAGGTCCTTCTTCTGCTAAGTCAAAATTAATATTCGTCTCATTGTAAAATGGATTAGGGGTATTTTGTAACAATTGAGTAGGGGCGTCAAAGGCATTATCTATTTGAGCGAAAGCTAAATTAACAGTCATACTATTGGCAGTATTGTTGTAAGCTATTGCTGGTGTTTTTTCGGAATTGAATAATATACTTTCACTTAGTCTACCATCCTGTTGGACTTGAAAAACCATTGTAAATAATGGATCTTCTGTAGTTATTGTGGTCTCATTACTCCATACTGTGGTCAATGTATGATTATCTAATTTGGCAAAATTATGCTCTTCATTGACATTAATGACTCCAGGTTCGACCTCTAAAAGGGATAATCCATTTAACTCAATTGTGAATTGATAACCAATGATTTGGTCAAAGTTTTCTGCTGAAATTGGGATTTTAATTGTTTCTCCTTGTTTTATGAAAACATCATTAGTGGTAAATTGCAATACTGATTGATTTCTTGAATGACTCTCTACTAGACCATTATTAGTAGCACGACTAACATCGCCTACCTTAATTCCTATAAAGTCGATATTTGTCACATCCTCAGTTAAATTATCGACGGTGATAGCCGAAGACAAACTAAGAGGATTTGATGTATTGTCTTGAGTCTCTTTAAGATCAATAAATCTCCAGCTTTGATTATTAGGTAGCTCTCGACTAATTCCTAAAATTAATTTTTGTAATTCTACTAAGTCAAAGGTTGTAATCCTTTGATCGTTATTGGCATCTGCAGCAATTGTTTGGTAAATGCTAGTAAATTGTTCGGATCCTAAAATATGTTTCCTTACTAAGACCAAATCAAAGGCAGTAACTCCAGCTAATATGCTTGAATTGTCTCTTGGCGTAATTTCATAAGTTGTATTTGTTGGCATTTCTGTAAATTGATAACTTCCGTCTGAGGCTGTAGTTGTACTATTTGAGTTGTTTAAATAAACTTCAAAGCCAGCTAATCCTTCACCTGCCTGTGATATAACCTTTCCTTGTATAGTTGAGCGACAACTTTCCTTGATAACTGTTAAAAATAGTGACTGATCAGATAAGATGGCACAACCATCTGCGGTAATAGATGAAAGAGGCTGTCCTGCGGTATAATCAAGTGTACCATC
>CALDTJ010000311.1 GCA_937924145.1 uncultured Saprospiraceae bacterium | reverse complement strand
AACGAGGCAGGTTTTCAGTAAGACCTAGTAGGCAGTGGAGTTATCAGTATTTATATGGAAACAATTTAGCAAGGGATTACCAAGCGCAGGGAATGTTTCCTGAATTTCCACAGGATTTAAATCCACATTTTATGAAATATTATTTAAAGAATTAAAGAGCCATCTCTTAGCCTCCTCCCCACCAAATAGAAAGTTTTGAAGATAAAGAGGAAAAATACTTACCTATCCGACGGGATAGCCTAGGTATTTCTTTATTGGAAAACAATTATAAATGGATGGTGGGGGAGGGTTTTAAGCAGGTGGGTGATTTAATATATACTCAGGTCAAAAGTAAAAAGAGTTGGACTTTATAGAGATGGAAATAATTAAGAGATGGAAAAATAAGCAATTGTGCATTAACTGATTTAACCTCAAGGGGCGGATAAGAGATGGCCTTAAGGGATGGTATTTACTCAAGGTAGTTGTACAAAAGCATAATTTTTAAAAGAGATGGAAACCTGAGTCAAATTTTTTTACTAGGGTTATGTGAGATGGAAATAACCTTATAATCATTTTTTATGAAAGCTTTTTTAAATTTTAAATCAGCCTTATTATTACTCTTAGTAGTAGGGCTATTCACATCCTTTGGATGTGGTGTAGAAAAGGCAGAAATAGATGAACTTGTCGATGTACAAGAATCTTTTCCTGCTGCAACAAGTCGGGCAGAGAATGTTACGATCTCTGGGACAATTACAGATCCTGAAAATGTAGATCCTTTTACTGGCGAACAACTTCCATTAGCCAATGCTGTTGTCATCATAGGTACAGATACAGTGTTGACAGATGAAGATGGTAACTTTAGCATTACCTTAGAAGATGCTGGTGCTGGAGCAGTGGTAAGAGTAGATTTAGATGGTCATGTAGATTTAGTTTTCCCTGTTAGTTTTGCTGATTATGAAGACAATTCTAGTGTAGATTGGTCTATCAATTTACCCGAATCACAGCTTACAACTGACTTTGAGCCAGGAACAGCGGTATTGGATACTTTTTTCTACTTAGGAGTACCTTATGTTGTTGAAATACCAGCAGATGCGGCAGATCAGCCTATCGAAATTGCTATTGGCCCTGCAGGAACAGTAGTTGGAGCAGGAATCTCAGGAGCCTTTGCTGTAACTGGAGTTCATATTGAAACTCCAGAGGAAAATTTTGAATTCGACAATGAAATCGCTATTTCCTATAACCCAGTTGATGCCGCTCAATCTGGTGGAATTGGTAGTGCTAACCCAGCTGCATTAGAACCAGATGCTCCAGAAGGAGCAGCTGCGGCTGCGGAAGAGGTAGAAGATGCCATTGCTGCCGCTGAGGCTGTTATTGATGCTGGTGGTGACCCAGAAGATGCAGCAGCAGCATTCGTGGAGGAAATCTATGATGGTGCGGATGAAGTTTCTGTAGATGAAGATGGAAATGTAGTAGTGGTAGATACTGTAGAAGGTAGTGTTTTACCTGGCACAGGAGTAGTAACTGAGGAAGACACATTGGAGCAAATCGATGAAAATGGGGAACCTGTAGAAGGAGAAAATGGAGAAGAAGGAGGAGTCGATTTAATTGATGAAGAAACGGGCGAAGTTCCGAGTGTCCCTCACCAAGGCACTGCAGACGGCGGAGGCTAATCAAATGCTTTTGAACTAAACAAAAAATAAGTGAAAAAATAGTTCAATAGAATAAGTTTTGAGTCACTTTCTGAGCATAGCTAGGAAGGCTCCTATCAGTAATGGTAGGGGCTTTTTTAATTATAGGAGTTATCTTTCCCCTGCAAAGCCACCACCTCCATCTGATTCGTATCAATCTTAATCAAAGGTGCGGGTGCTAATTTACAGCGTTGCCCACTAATACATTTTCTAGTTTTTAAATCAAATTGATAGCCATGCCAAGGACATTCTAAAATGCCTTCTTTCACATTCGCATCTTTTAAAGGACCTAACATATGTGGGCAGGATAAGGTATGTGCAATCAAAGTATCATTCATTTCAATCAGTCGATAAGATTGATGATTGAACTCAAAAGTAAGGGGTAAGTTTTCTTTGATTTCGCCTAACTTTCCTAGCACTTTAGACAATTCGGACGTACTTGTTTTAGCTTGATCCAACTTATTTAATTGCGCTTGCCGACCAGCCATCATCCACAAATCTTCATCGTATAATTGAGCGTATAAGGCACTGTATTGACCGGCATACTTTGCTTTTAAAGCACTCGGTAATTTAGGAACGTAGAAATCTACAATTACCTTTATTTTATTCTTTCCTAGAGGAATGGCATGTGTCCAAATTTCTGTTCCTTTTCCAAAACCAGCTAAGGTTTTTGTAATCCATCTATTTTTAGATTTGTCCAGGCGTAGTTCCAAAGTCATACTATTAAATCTAGACTTTGGTGTCAAAAAAGCCTTCGCCTTCCAACCCCAATCTCCTGACTCTATCACCTCAATTTCTGAAAAAGTAGAACTGTGTAAAAATGGCAAATGCTCCCAATCAATCGCATTTTCGTACATTCTTTCCAGATTAATTGGTAATTCTCTCGTATAAGTAGTGACATGTGCCAATTGATTACCAAAGGATGGAGTGATACGACGAACTAAATCCACTAAAAAATTTGCAAATGCCATAAATGTATAATTTTGTCATATATGAAGGTGATTCTTTTGTTGTTCCCTTCAAAAAGGATAAATTTACCAATAATCCATTAAGATTATGGAGTTAGTATAGCCAAAATATAAAAATACTTTTCATGTTTTCAAGAAAGTCCAAAAGAGTAAAAGCACAGTTAGAGTCAGCAGAAAGCTACGAAGAATGGTTGAAGTATGCGACGGAACATGATAAAGCCTCAGGTATGGAAGGCTGGAAAAAAGTAGAACATAGCGATTTATATGATAATGAACAAATCAAATTGCGCTTAGAAAAATTACAGGCAGAACGAGAAAATGGAGACGATGAGGCGTTGCTATTTTTATTAAATGAGGGGATTCATGGAAATATGGGCGGCATGGGCAATCCAAAGCTATACCATAAAGCTTTAAGCGGAACCAAGCAATTGATCGTTGATTATGTCGATGAAATAGCCAATGCGCTATTGCATTTGGCCGATTCCGATAATGAAAATATTTCTTTTGAGGAGAAATTAGATTTCTTTCATCGAGCAAGTGTCTGCTTTGGACGTTCCGCTTTGATGTTGAGTGGTGGCGGTCAATTGGGTAATTTTCACATGGGCGTTTTAAAAGCCTTGGCGGAAGTTGACCTAATACCCGATGTAATCTCAGGCGCAAGTGCAGGTTCTTTATATGCTGCATTGGTGGGCACTCGGTCAAATGAAGAATTTCTAGAATTTTTGGCGGAAGATAAGATTAGAACTGTCTTAAAATCAGAGGCGGATATTTACAAGAAAATAGTTAGAAGTGAGGATAACGTAAAAGTGAAAGATTTAAAAAAGATTGTAGACAATGTCATACCAAATCTAACTTTTCAAGAGGCATTTAACTTAACGGGCAGAAAGATAAACATCTCGATTGCGCCTTACGGAGCACAGCAAAAATCTAGATTACTGAATGCCATTGCCTCACCTAATGTATTGATACGTTCGGCAGTGATGGCATCTTGTGCGATTCCAGGCATTTTTCCTCCTGTCACCTTATTAGCTAAAAATAAAGAAGGAGAAATTCAGCCTTATTTACCTTCTCGGAAGTGGATTGATGGATCTATGTCGAATGACTTGCCAGAAAAGCGATTGTCGAGATTATACCAAGTTAATCACTTCATCGTAAGTCTAACAAATCCTCTGGTTTTACCTTTTGTGATGGATCCTTCAACTCAGGATGGTCGATTATCACAAGTGAAAAAATTTGGCTTAAATGTGATGAAAGAAACGACTCAATTTAATTATTCGATAGCCAAGCGATTTTTTAAATATGCTCCATCATCAGTAGCTTTGGCAGCCAATAATATTAATTCAATTGTCCAACAAAATTATTTAGGCGATATTAATATTTTAGCAGATTTTAATGTTTTTAATTCTCGTAAAGTACTTTCTGCCCTGACTTTTGATGAATTGTCGGAGTTGATTACTAAAGGAGAAAAGTCTACGTGGCCTAAAATCGAGGCGATTCGAGTAACGACTAAAATTGGTCGAGTATTAGATCGGATTTTAGAAGATTATGAAAATCAGGAGTTGACATTGGCTACCAGCGTATTGAAGAAAAAAGCATCATAATAAAGATGAGAGAGTAGAGAACAGAGAGTAGAGACGGCTAATTTGGCATGTTTGAAAGGTCTCTATTCTCTGTTCTCGCATCTCTATTCTCACTAAATAAAATCAGTATAACAATGAAATTAACTAAGACGTCAGCATTCCAATACCTATTTGTTGGATTATTATTAACTATTTCAACTAGTTTAGTTGCTCAATCGCAAGCTACGATCAATCCAGCTGCAGCAGGCTTGTCTGCTGAAAGATTAGCGAGATTTGATACTTTTTTAGAGCAAGAAATTGCAGATGGAAAGATTCCAGGAGCTGTAAGTTTAATTTACCGAAAAGGGTCAATTGCACAATACAAATCCCACGGATATACGAATTTAGAGACGAAGGAAAAAATGCCCTTGGATGAGATATTTTACATTCAATCCATGACCAAGCCAATCGTAACAGCAGCAATTATGATGCTATACGAAGAAGGTCATTTCCAATTGAATGATCCAATTTCGAAGTATTTTCCTGCATTCAAAGAAATGTCTGTTGCCAATTTTGTAGACGTAGCAGGTTCAGCCGAGAAGAAGATGGAATTAGTGCCTGCTGATAAACCGATTACGATTGCTCAATGTATGAGTCATACCGCAGGTTTATCGCATGGGTTAGGTGCGTCAGAAATTGATCAAATGTATCTAAAAACCTTATATTTTCAGCCACATAAAACGATTGAAGATAGAGTAATGGCAATGGCTAAATTACCTTTAGTAGCTCAACCTGATAATGTGTGGTACTATAGTGCAGGGCCAGATGTATTGGCTTTATTAATTGAGCACTTTACAGGTAAATCTTGCGCCGAATTTTTAGAAGAAAGAATCTTCGAACCATTGGGTATGGACGATACAGGATATACCTTAGATCCTTCTAAAAACGATAGAATTGCGACTTTGCACCATATAAAAGATGGCAAATTAGTGCCTTTCCCACAAAGACAGCCAAAAGGTCAAACCGAAACAGTTTTCGGAGGTACGCATGCCTTATTCTCAACAGCAACGGACTATATGAAATTTGCCCAAATGTTATTGAATAATGGAAAGGGCAACGGACATCAATTATTAGGAAAAAAGACCATCGAATTAATGACTTCGGATAGGGTAGGAGACAAGTGGAGTGCGCCAGGATTTGGATTCGGTTTAGGCTTTGGTATCAAGACAGATTTGGCCGCCTCTGCTGATTTAGCCTCCGAAGGCATGTACTATTGGAGTGGCGCTTTTAATACCTACTTTTTCATCGATCCAAAAGAAGAAATGATTGCCTTTTTGATGATGCAAACAGACCCTTATACAGATTATTACAATCAGAAAATGCGACAGTTAGTTTATCAATCCATTGTGGATTAAGGGATTAGTTAGAGCAATTAAATAGCTGTCAGCCTTCCAGAGGCTGGTAGCTATTTTTAATCCATTTTATTTAATAAAGCTATAACCTCAAGTAAGTTATTTCCCTCCTAAATCCTCCCAAGCATTCGGACTCACATCATCGTGATTCAAAACCCGCTTTTCCAACCGATCAATTTTCATAATCAAACCACAAGCAGGATCAGGACAAATAACTCTAGAGTCCGTTTCCATCCAATCCGCAGGATGACAAATCCGCTGTTTTGCAGGCAATAGAGGGATGGTAGATTGCATAGCATAGAGGCAAAAATTCTTCCCATCAGGCATAGACAATTTCCCACCTTTCAGATAAAAAGCATCCCCGACAGACATCTCACAAGTACAATGCCCATCAATAGACTCCACCGCTATTTTTAAATCATATAACTCAAATTGGTCTGCACGTAATTCCTTTTTTTTTACTCATATTTCTATGTTTTTTTAAAAAAAGGTTGATTAATAGCTGACAGCCTTTCGACGGCTGTCAGCTATTTAATCAGCCTTTTATCCCGATCTTTTAAGTCTCTAGACTTAAAAGCAATATCGCGGTCGTCTCCCGACGACTTTAAGACTACCTAACTTTTAACTTTCTCCCGCCCATATCCAAATACTAAAGTCAAAATCACCATTACCAACAATCCCCAAGCCACAAAATTATACCCTCCAGCCTCCAAAGGACTAACCGCAGGAATACCAAACTCCGCCCCAGCATTAGTCGTATTAGCCATCAAAATAACAGGAATAAAATAAGGCAATAAAAAAGGGAAAACACAAACGACTAAACTCATAATATTAGCCCGTCGCTGTGGTGAAATGCCCATTTGCGCTCCCGTTTTATTAGCGAATTCGGCAACGGTCAAAATAGCGACCACACTATGAGTCGTCAACATCACCGCAGCCCAAACCGTACCTGCAATCCAGCCTTCCGCATGTTTAGCGGTCTGACTTCTTTTTTCAGCAAAACGGACTAGTTTTTCAACTAAACCACTAGCTTTCAAAGTAGCTACTAAACCCATTAATAAAATAGTGAAAAAGCTGATACCCACTGCACGGTTAATACCATCTATGACAAAGCTTTTAGCAACAAAATTATCTAAGTCTAAGGATAGCAGTTTCTCTATTGGCAACAAGCCAGTAATCAATCCTAAACCCGTTCCAAACATCAGCCCTAATAATAAGCCATGCATTAAATGTTTTCCTTTTAAAAATAGAAAAATAATCAAAGCAGGAACTAGTAACATAGGTAATCCTTTTGGATCTCCGACTAATTGTTGACCATTTTCAAAAACAGTTGTAGGGTTCAAATAGGCACTTGCAATATAGCCAGTCAAAGCAAGGAACACCGCAGGAATAATATATTTTAAACGACTACGAACCGTCGGCCCAATCTCCGCTTTTTGGCTCAAGGCACTTGCAATAGTCGTATCAGAAATAGGCGCGAAGAAATCTCCAAAAGTAGCCCCACCAATAATTGCCCCAGCCAAAGTTGGTAAATGTGCCCCTGCCAGACCACCCGAAGGATATAAAAGCGGACTACAAATCAAAATCGTAGCAAAGCTAGAACCCGTAGACAAAGACACCACACAGCAAATAGTAAAAGTGCTAATAACAAAACCAACGCCACCTATACTCAATTGACTAGCGATCCAAGTCAATGCCTCTACAAAGCCAGTAATGGTCATCAATACACCAATGGTAGATGCCAACATCCAAGCCGTAATCATAATCATCACGATAGGTTCGGACATCCCTTTGATAACCGTTTCACTAAAGGCGTTTTTATCTTTTGACAATAATAAACTAAGCCCCAAAGCTGCGATTAATACAGGCCAAAAACCACGTTCATCAGGAGCGCCAGAAAGCGCAATATAAATCACCCCCGTCACAAAAAGGATGAAGGGCAGCATTGCCCCAATGATGCCACCATAAAAGGTAAGCGGTTGAATGGTTTTCGTTTTGTCTGCTATATCCATACGCATTTTTTTTGACGCTGAAGGACGCTGTTTGAAGTTATGACCTGCCCGACTGCGTCATGCGGGCGGGTTTGTTATGTTTTTTTACGAAAAGTTATGTTTAAGCTTATGATTTATACTGAAAAACAAAAGAAAAACATAAAAAGGTCATAATAGTCAGCGTCTTTCAGCGTCAAAAAGCAAATGTTATTAAAACTTCGTACAGTCATATTTCCAATCGAGAATCGCCTATTCTTCATTCAAATTATACTTCATAATTCGCCCGTGCTTACCCGTCTTATCTCGTTCCAATTCATAAAAAGGCCCAGCAGGTCCAGTTGACTGACCAATAATATTTTCAATTAATTGCAAATCACCAGCATCTAATGCAAAGCCACTAATCTGTTGTAATTTTTCCAAATGATTTAAGTTTCTAGCACCAATAATAGCACTGGCTACAAAGTCTTTTTGTAAAACATATCTAGTTGCTACTTCTGCAATACCTACCTCATATTTATCCGCTATGCTACGCAAAGTTTGCAAAGCCTTTTGAAATAAATCGTACCCTCCAAATTCGTCAATAATCAAGCGATATTTAGTCAAAGAACGATTCTCTAAAGGTTGGGTAGGATCAGGTGCATTCAGATAGCGGTCGCTCAAAAATCCACCAGCAACCGCACCGTAACAAAGGTATTGAATCCCGTTCTTTTTCATGATCGAATTAGAGCATTTTTCTACTCGTTGATCTAAAACAGAATACTGCACTTGATTCGCTACAACGGGAACTCCTGCATCCAAAATTTCTTGTAAATGCGGCCCATCAAAATTAGTCACGCCGATATATCTAATTTTTCCTTGTCGCTGTAATTCAGCGAGTTGTACCGCCGTTTCGACATAGCGAGGAAATTGATAATCCCACCACGCAAACTGCACTAAGTCCAATCGTTCAACCCCTAATCGTTGCAGCGACCGATCAATTATTTGGGTGGTATCTTCTTTTTTTAAGGTCGCTAAAGCACTGTAATCGGGGACATATTTTGTGTGAACTTGGATAGGGGCAAGGTCTCCTGCTGCGAAAGCAGCTTTATATTTTTTTCGAAATTTGCCTATTAAAACTTCCACTCCTGTGTAGATGTCTGCACAATCGAAAGTAGTGATACCTGCCTCGACAAAGGCTTTCATATCTTCGATGGCTTTTTCTTCGCTGATGTTGCCATGTCCTCCTGCTAGGTGCCAACCACCTTTGATGATTCTGGAAATGGAGTAATCTGGTTGTAGATTTATTCTGTCTATTTTCATATTATTTTTTATAAAATAAGCGATGGTTCAAGTCTCCAGACTTGACCCCTCTATCTAGGTCGTCTCCTGACGACTGTGGTTGAATACGCTTGTCTGGAGACAAGCAGATAGTGATTTCAAGTCTGGAGACTTTGAAATATCGTGACTAATTAGCGTTTGAAAAAATATCCGAAAACTCATCAATCGGAATAGCTCCAACCTGCATGATCGTATCCATAAATGCCTTTAAATTAAAATCATCCCCTAAACGTTTTTGCTCAGCGGCTAACAATTCGGTAAACTGCTGCCCACCTAAAAAGTAAGAGGTTAATTGCATAGGCGACCGCATAATTCTA
>CALDTJ010000310.1 GCA_937924145.1 uncultured Saprospiraceae bacterium | reverse complement strand
GCGCATGCACACACGAGCGTATAGTATATATGTGTCCTCCCTTGATGAAATTGTTTTAAATCGTTATATTATTTGCATGGATTTACAGAATTGTCGGAGAATATGTCATGTCTGGAATCAAGAAGTGTCGAATTGTCAAAGATGAATTACGATATTTTTCCGCTACTTTTAGATAATCAGACAACTGATTTAGATGTTGACAAAACTAGTCTTAATAATATTAATCTTTTACCTGACGATCTATTTAGAGATAAAATATTTTTGTGGCCTGTGGATTGCACAATTTTAGGGTTACTCGGAGAAAAAATAATCAATGCGCGCTCTACGTGTGCAGGCGCGCATTAATTTAAAGTAAGATTACATTTTATCGGTTATCTATGCCTTCTTATTAGCCACCAATTCTCCCCAAGCCTGCACAAAATCTTTATTAATTTGATTTTGCCACTGACCATTTGGGTTTGCTTGGATTTGCTTTAGTAATACCAATTGCTTGGGTGACAATAAAGCATCAGGTACTTTTCTTTGACCAATCATACTATTTACTTTTACTGCTTGCAATTGCGTCATTGGTACAAAGCGGTAGACTGTTTTACTCAAATAATATTTTGGTTCTCGATCTTGTCGAAACTTTCCTGTATCAGACGCTTTCCCTTTTCCGATAATAGATTCAGTTGCTTTGATCTGTGCTTTTTCTTCAGTATAAACATGGTCTGCACAACTTGCTTGATTGGCCTCCTTCAATAATTTTTTATATTGAATAACTTCAGGGTCATATTTTACCGCTACAACCTCCCGACCATTCATAAAACCTGCTTGGGTCTCCACTACCCCATCCAATTTGCCAATCTCTTTTTCACCTGTCCAAAAACAGAACATAGAAAAAACGGCAGTTTCTGTCCCTGTTTTATCAGCAATCAACTCTTCTTCTAACAAAGTTAAATAAGCTGGTACTTCTAAGTTCTCGGTTTGTAAGGCTAATCTCATCGCTTGGACAATTCCTAGCCTAGAATAATTGCCATTGACTCGGTCGATAATGTCTTCTTTTTGATCATTGACTATTCTAACCACTGGATTATTCCATGAAGGTTCGCCATAGAATTTTAAGACTTTGGCATCGTTTCCACCTTTATTATTAAAAATAGCAACGGGAACAAACAACGATTCAATGGCTTCAACAATTAGTGGATGACTTAGCACATTTTGACCATAATTTTGACAAGTACTACAACCTGGCACTTCTTGGAATAGTAAAAATACGGGCTTCTTTTCCGCCACAGATTTTGCGATGCCATCTTCAAAATTTCTGAGCCAATTTACATCGCCCAATTCTTTTGGATTACCGTTTCCCGCGATCAAGCTGGTTGTAAAAAATAGAGCTATTAGGGATAAGACTACATTATATTTTTTCATGTTTGGATATTATATGGTTTGGGAAATAAATTTAATGATTAAACCTTGGAGTTTTTGAATGCCATCTAGTGCTTTGTAATTCTATTTAAGGCTTCGTTTTATATTCATCTTTTAAAATCGCCTTGAACACCTTCTCTACCTTTACTACCTTCGGCTTACTGACATTAGCGATATAAGGATTATCCTGATTGCTAGGATAATAATCTTGATGATAAGCTTCTGCTACCCAAAATTCTTTATATGGAGTAACAAGCGTAGCAATTGTGCCATATCTATTAGCCTCTAATTTCTTTATATAAGCCTCACTAGCTACCTTTTGGGCATCATCATGATAATAGATTTCCGAGCGATATTGAGGCCCTCTATCTGGTCCTTGCCGATTTAGTTGTGTACCATCGTGCGCTACATAAAACACCTCTAAAAGTTGTTGGAAAGAGACGACTGCTGGATCAAAATAAATTTGAATAGCCTCCGCATGTTTAGTACTTCCACTAGCGACTTGACGATAAGATGGATGTTTGATTTCTCCTCCAGAGTAACCACTTATCACCTCTTTCACTCCTTTAATACGCTCAAAAGAAGCCTCCGTACACCAAAAACAACCACCAGCAAAGGTTGCTACATCGTATTGCTCAAGACCTTTACCTTCGATATATGTCGCTATTGCAGGCACTTCTTTCATTGCTTTTCCCTTCAAAGGGGCTCCTTGTTGTTGTCCACAACTGGTTAATACTAAACCAAAAATGGCCATCAATCCGAATACTGTTTTCTTTATCATTTATCTTTTTTTAGTTAATTTAATTATGATTTTATTTACTACCACCTACTTTTGGCTTTGTCCCTCTGGGGACAATATATTAGTAGATAATTGTTTAGTTTCCTACAATTTAATTGCGCCTTTAGGTGCAATATATGGTGGACCTAAAGGCACATCTTAAAAAAGCCTATGCAGTTATACACTTTATTTTGCTTGTGCCCCTAAAACGATTAGCCATACTTTTATATTAGAAATAGGTATCGCAGTTGAGACATTCAATCTGATTTTTCATTAAATAAAAGACAACGAGTATAGCAATTCTACTAACCTAACTTCCTTACAAAATTAAAGTTTAACTATCACAAAACCATAACAGTAAAATAAAATTTACGTGTCCTAATTTTATGTTAACTCTTTTTGCATGAGAGCTACATTTGCATCATGAAATTGACGCATAATCTTTGGAAAATCATAAGCTTCCATTAATTCATCAAAATCAAAAGGAACTTCATTTTGGAGGGCAGATCGGAGGGTATGAATATATTGGAGGGAGTCTGCTTTTCGCTTTAATATTTCTGCGGTGGTATAAGCAATATCACCATGACCAGTAATGAGTTTGTCAATGTGGTGCTTGGCTAAAATAGCAGCTGATTTTGCCAACGTTTCTTCATAGATAATACTGCTGTGGTAAATATAAGGAAATTCTATGTTACTCAAATAGTCCCCTGCAATCCAAATGCCTAAAGGTTCTACAATTGTGAAAATTCCATCCATATTATGCCCAGCAGCATGGTAAAAAGTCAAAATAGTGCTACCTATAATTAGCTGTTGCCCATCTTCTTTGATAACGATATCTACCTTAGGATAGGTTATCGGATAACTTCTTTTGATATAATTCTCATCATCCCAATCTTTGATTTGCTGTATAATCTTTGCCTTATCCTTATTGTCTACAAAAGCTTGACTAGCAATTATCTGAGCATTAGGAAAGGCTTCATAGCCTATAATGTGATCGTAATCTGAGTGGGTAAAAAGGAGAAAAAAAGGCTTGGTGGTATCACATTTACTAACTGCCAACTGGATATGCTCAATTTCTTCGGGCAACCAATTTGGGTCTACCAAAAGTACTAAATCTTCCGTTTCAATTAAAGTAGAAGTCGTTCGAAAAAGGGCACTTTCAAAAACGGTTACTTGGGAATCTTTAAATTGAATTTTTGGCATTTTTTATAATTGAAAGTTGTTCCAGCACCTGAAGTACTACCATACCGACACAGATGGGCAAATGCTTAAAAAGTGCCTTTAGGTACTTTAGATTGGTAGAAATAACGTAGAATTGACCGTTCTGAATGTGCCTTTAGGTACATTATATAATATATATTGCACCTAAAGGCGCAAGGAAAATGGTCAAATTGTATCTT
>CALDTJ010000309.1 GCA_937924145.1 uncultured Saprospiraceae bacterium | reverse complement strand
AAGTTCAGCGGTTAGTACTCCTTCGCTATCCCAGAGGATAACTTTATTATCTGCTGCACAAGTAAGAATACTTTTTCCATCTGGTGAAAAAGTAGTATGATAAATATAGGAGTCATGCCCTTCTAAATTTCTAATGAACTGACCATCTTTATCCCAAAGTTTCACTGTTTGATCTGAGGAACGAGTTAGGATTTTTTCTTCATTGGGCGAAAAAATAACATCATAAACATTGCCTTGGTGACCTCCTAAAGGTTTAATAAATCCACCATCTAGTTTCCATAATAAGGTTGTATCATCTCTTGACCAAGTAGCAATCAGATTTCCATCTTTCGAAAATTTACCACCTAACACTTCATCCGAATGTTCTGCGAAGTGAATCGTTGTATCCTTGGCTATATCATAAAGCTGGGCGGTGCCATCAGCTGAACAAGTAAGAATTTTGTCATCTGTCGGCGAAAATGCGGTACTTAATATTGGTTTCTTGTGAGAGAGCGTTACTATTTCTCTTCCAAGCGTATCTTTCAAAACAGCCTTTTTATTGGCTTGACTAGCTAAGATGTACTTACCAGAAGGAGAAAGTAAGGTATTTTCAAGCGGAATAGTATTGTCACTGATAGTTCGCTTTTTTGCTCTATAGACGGCTGCTCCAAAAGTTTCTGTGACCACAGGGACATAAAGCGTATCCAATATTTGCATAGCTCGAAAGGCTGTATCAAAGGCTGTTTGGAAAGAATCCATTTCTATAAATGCTCTGGCTTTATAGCTTAGTAGATTTGCCTTTGCAATCTTCTCTGCTTTAATGGCTCTATTTCTTTGGTTTCTTACTTCTTGAATTGTATCTTGTAGCTGTTGATTCAGTTGAACCGCACTAATTCTTAAATCGTTAATCTTTAAGTAAGTATCTGTGATCCTTTTTTCAATAATATCACTTTTGTCAGGATCAGCGGCCTTCGCTCCTAAGAACTTAATGATTGCTTTTTCATAAAGCGTATCTTTCACAGCTTGATCCCCTTCGGCTAAAAAAATGGAATAGTCACTTTGTCCATTTACGGAAAGGACCAATAGAAAGAAGTAAATTAGACTAAATATGGTTTTCATCAATGAGTTATTATTAAGGTAATTTTATTGCTTAAGTTTTCGTGATTTATTTTCTAGAACTTTAATTTTTTGTCTCATGAGATTACTATCTGGGTTTTCTTTAGCTATTTTATACATCTCTCTTAATATTTTCTTTGGGTAACGTCCTGCATCAATATAGTCCTCTGCTCTATCTTCTAATTTTGCAAATTCGTTAGCCTCTTTCGCTGCTTTTTCTTTCTCAAATTTCCTTAATGCCTCTTCGGCCTTCATTCTTTCCTTAACTGCCACCTTTGCGGATGAATCTGATTCCATTTTTGCTATTTCTGCAACCTGGCGGGCTGAGTCTGATTCCATTTTTGCTATGTTTGCAATCTCCGTTTGTTCATTTGCTATCATCGTTTGTTCATTTGCCCGATTGTACATTATAAATGCTGTGATAGCTGCAATCGTCATAAAAAATAGTACTACAATTATTCTTTTTAAATAGAGACTTCTTCTTTTTGTTAATTCTTTTTCACTTTCCATTTCTTGCCGAGCCAACTGACTAGCCTTCAAAAACTCCTGTTCGTCTTTGAATAAATCATCATTGACTTCTGCTGCCCAATTTTCTGCATTTTTTAGCAAATTACCTGTTAATAATGCATCAGGAGACTTATTACTTTTCAACCAGATTTGAATCGGCATCGTCATTGGCCGATCAATAGTTTTATAAGAAGTTTCTAACCAATTCTGATCAAAAATTTGGGTGTATAGAAAATTACTGGCAATTAAATTGCTTTTGTTTTCTTTGACTAAACCTGTCAATTTTAAGTGTAGGATGGCTGGATTTCGCTCATTGATTTTATAGACCTTATTTTTCAATATTTCTCTGTAGAGATTCAACATACTTAGATTGAATCTTCCATCAATTATCATTCGTTTTTGAATATCCTTAAAGTGGATATAATTTAGGATACCTTTATCTAAAAATAGTTCTTGCACTTTATTGGCTACAAAGGCTTTTATCTCTCCGAATTCAATCTCTTTTTTGTTTAACTTAAAGCATAATTCTTGGGTCAAAAAAGGCTGTCCTCCCGTCCAATGAAACACTTCCTGCATTAATGCTTTATTGACAGTAGGGGCATTTTGAAAACCTTCTTGTAGTACCAACACTTCATTCGCTGAGAAATTCTTGACCTCAATTGGTTTTCCGATATTAAAAGGAGTCCCTTTCTTATTAATCATTAAATCATCAGGCGTAGCTACTCCAAATACACTAAAATGTAACCGATTTAATGCAGGATTAGCGTTTCGCTTACCATAAAGCGCTCTGATTTCTTTGAAAAAATCACTTGCATTAAAGGTCGCTTTTCGATCATCGTCTATTAGATAATCTATCTCATCGACAAAAATGGCTATTGGTTGAGTAATTTGATCTAAAACGACTTCCTCTAAGAAAAGGCTTAACCTTTTCATCGGAGGAGATAGCTCATTTTCTTTCCACCATGCCCTCAAAAAACTTGTTTTAATTTCGGTATAAGAGATTACATCTCTAAGAAAAGAGAAACACACCTTATTTTTGGCGGCATTATTCTTTTTTATACTTGCAATATCTACCCAAGTCACTACCCAATTTTCCTTAATTAGCTTTTGCCCAATTTTGTAACTCAAACTTGATTTTCCCATCTGCCTAGCAGCTAAAACATAGCAAAAATGACCCGCCACTAAGTTTTCGTATAGTTCGGTATCTGCTTTACGTTTTATATAAGAGGAAATCCCAACATCTAGCGGTCCTCCACCTTCATGGAAAAATTGATCTGAGCTCATATTTAAAGCACTTGTTTAAAGAATTTGGCATAGAGTTCATTTGTCATTTTGTAAGTAGGATGTAGCCCCGTAATTAATCCTGCTGACTCAAATAACCCCGCTATAATGGCATTTTTACATTTCCCTTCATAAAGAATATTTTTTAGCTCAGTTTTTACTTGTTCGTTATCTTGAATATTGTAAAGGTGATGTCGCAGGTGGTCACTGAATGGTCCAGCCATTTGAGCAGCTTTAGCGGTTAAACTATCTATTGAATAACTCTCATTTTTTAATAAATACAGTGCTTTTCTTACTAAATAGGGTTGACCACCCAGTAGATTCATCATTTCATCCAAGTGATCGGCTGACCACGACAACTGGTGTATGTTTAATAAATGCTTTACTTCTTCTTTGGTAAATGGTTTTAAACTACGTTCAACTCCTACATTAAATGGAGATGCATTAGGATTAGAAATAGCCAAATGCGCATCAGTTGAGTAGGAAAGCACTAGACGGAGTTTTTTCCAGATATGACTTTTTGCAGGATTGGTCCCTTTTTGATGCCAAGCACGAATTAAAAGAAAGAAATTTTCGGAAACATCTCTATATTCGAATAATCGATCCGCTTTATCTATAGCTAAAAGTATTGGCTTAGATTGAACCCTCAGAATTTCTTGCTCAATAAAGTAGGTGGCGGCTTGTATTTTGTCTTCATCCTCTTCCCATTCTTCTTTAAATTCAGATTCCAAACTAAAATTGGTCGCAAAAGCCAAGCAAAATTTATAAAGTAACTTAGTTAAGTCTGATAAGGTATCTTGAGTAAACTCATGAAAGTCTATCGGAATTACTGAGAATTCTTGCTTAACCGCATAATCAATTAGTCGATGTAACAGGGATGTTTTTCCAAATTGCTGTGGCGCTCTAATCCTAATTAATGCTGCGGGCTTATTTAAATGCTCAATTATATCTTCTTCGTTTTTACGAGTGATATAATAAGGAGAGTCTATTCTCACGGAACCTTGTGGTGACTCTAAAGGAAGAGAGGGAGATGGCGGAGCTATGGTATTTTCATTATCAGTGGATGAATCTTGTACATTATTTGATGGTGCTATAGTCAAGAAAACTTCTCCTGAGAAAATGGCTAATAGTTGACTGCAAAGTAAGCTCGTATGTTGCTTGGATTCCCAATTAAAGGGGACAATATCCGCTAATTTATTATGTAAAGTTGGGCTTAATTTTTTTTCTATTGGGAATTGAACCCTAATTGGAATAATAACTGGACTACCCGTATCTAAAAAGCTTTGATAGGCGGTGTGAACTTGACTGAATGTTACTTCATTATGGTTGCTCTCTTCTGATAAAAGCAAAACGAAAAAATTACTTTCAAGTATCGACTTGTCAATCGTTGCATTTCTATGAGTACCGACAATGAGATCAGCTTTATCGACAAAAACGTTGAATTTTTGTTCTTGAAGTACTTGTTTTATATTAGTTGCTAAGTCTAAAGAAGTTATACTATGGTCATGAGAAATAAAAATGGTAGTACTATCTTTCTCGGATTGATACAGCTCACTACATAATTCAAGAATCTGGTGAGTGATATTATTTTGCCTTCTTTCTTTTGATTCTGAAGGGATTAGACCCATTTTAATATCCTTACGTAAGCTGTTCCATTGAGCGTAAAGCAGCATCACATCATTCTCAAGGGGATGGTTTGATAGTTTTTCCTGTAATAATTGTAAGGCAAGGGGTAGCTCACCTTTTGCAATTAATTGCCTACACTTATTGATTAATTGGAGGATGGTCATTAGTATAAATAGACTTGTAGTTATTTGAGTTTTTGGTTTATTTTGTTGATTAAAAGGTATTTATGAATTAGTATTCGGTTAAATGTAGTGATTTTATTTTTCTTCCCTTTGAAATTTTTTCATAACCTGATAAATAATTTTATAGATGGTAGGTTTTAGTTCATAAGCTGTTTTATTCGCTATGTAGTTTAAAATTTATTCAACAAAAAAAAGCCGAGCCGCTAATCAAAGCAACCCGACTTTTATATATTTTTGATTCAGTTGTCGGTTATCAGTTGTCAGTTTCGAAAAACGCTGGACAACTGACAACAGAAAACTGACAACAGTTTTAAGCATTCATATACATCACCTCCTTCACTGCCTTAATAACCTTAGCAGCACTTGGCATATAAGCCTCTACCAAAGTTGGCGCATAAGGTAAAGAAACATCTGCTGCATTTACACGAATCACAGGCGCATCTAAATAATCAAATGCATGCTTTTGAATCACGTAAGCAATTTCCGCAGAGATACCTGCAAACGGCCATGATTCATCAACAGCTACTATTCTATTGGTCTTTTTTACTGAATTAACAATCGTAGCGTGATCCATTGGGCGAATTGTTCTTAAGTCAATTACCTCCGCTGAGATACCTTCTTTTGCTAATTCATCTGCTGCCACTAAACATTCTAAAACAGACTTATTGAAACTTACTAAAGTAATATCTGTACCTGATCGACGAACAACTGCTTTCCCGATTTCTAATAATTCTTGCTCATCTTCACCTTCGATGTAATCTGTTTCCCAAGTATTTTTAGAGAAAGAGTAAGTTCTTTTTCCAGCTACTGTATTATCTACTTCCAAAGCATACATCAATTCCGATTCCATGATACAAATTGGATCATTGTCTCGAATAGCTGTTTTTAATAAGGCTTTGCTATCAAAAGGGTCGATAGAAGAAATAACTTTTAAACCAGGTGTATTTGCCAACCACGACTCAAAAGTTTGAGAGTGTTGTTGTGCCAACTGACCCGCTGCACCTGATGGTCCACGGAAAACAATCGGACAAGCATATTGACCGCCTGACTGAGATAAAGTTTTCGCAGCATTATTGACGATTTGGTCAAAAGCCAAAACTGCAAAGTTCCAAGTCATGAATTCTACGATTGGACGCAAACCATTCATCGCTGCCCCTACACCGATTCCTGCGAACCCTAATTCTGCAATTGGTGTATCAATAACTCGCTTTGGACCGAATTCGTCCAACATGCCTTTACTGACCTTATAAGCACCATTGTATTCGGCAACTTCCTCGCCCATTAAAAAGACATTTTCGTCTCTTCTCATCTCTTCTGACATCGCCTCTCTTAATCCGTCTCTAAGTGATAATTTTTTACCCATAATTTACTGGTCGTTGGTGATTTTTTAATTATGTATTTAAAATAAAATACAAAAATAAGGAATTTGTTGATAGTTCGGAATAGAAATGAAGAAAATTGGCTTTGTATCCATGATATTTTATTAAAAGCCTAAGTAACGAGTAAAAAACAACTAATGCATTTAGGAGCTGATCTTTTGCCCAAAGACGTCGTTATTTTTTTGAGGAATAGCGATGCTATTCTTCAAAAAAATGCCTAGTCTTAGAACAAAATCTCTAACTCCAAATGCA
>CALDTJ010000308.1 GCA_937924145.1 uncultured Saprospiraceae bacterium | reverse complement strand
TGATATTTTTTGAAAACGGAACCGTAAGTATCAATTCCAATAATCTTGATATCCTTATTTTTTTCTTTTAAATATTTAGCTGTACCAGAAATTGTTCCTCCTGTACCAACTCCTACAATCATGTGGGTAATTTTTCCTTCAGTTTGTTCCCAAATTTCTGGACCAGTTGATTCGTAGTGAGCTTGTCTGTTTGACAAATTATCGTACTGATTACACCAATAAGAATTAGGAATTTCCTTATTCAATTTTTCAGCTACTGAGTAGTAAGATCGAGGATCAGTCGGTTCAACATTTGTAGGACAAACGATTACTTCTGACCCCATCGCCTTAAGCAAATCAATCTTTTCTTTACTTTGCTTATCACTAGTTGTAAAAATGGACTTGTATCCCTTGACACAGGCTGCAATGGCTAGCCCCATTCCTGTATTTCCAGAGGTACACTCGATGATGGTGCCACCAGGTAAAATATCTCCTCTTTTCTCTGCGTCTTCTAACATTTTCAAGGCCATACGGTCTTTGATAGAATGTCCAGGATTGGTCGTTTCTAATTTGACAAGGACTAATGCAGGAATATCTTTAGCGATTTTATTAATTTTTACTAAAGGGGTATCTCCGATAGTTTGCAGAATATTTTGGTAATACATTGGAAAGGTTTAACTAATTTTAATTAGGGCAAAATATATGGTTTGTGCCGCTTTATAAATTCAGAACGATAAAAAAGGATTTGGGTTCTAAATTTGGTGCAAAGGAATGATATTTTTTTGAAATGGAGATTGGTGTGCTTATTTTGAAGGCTTTCTTGTGAAAAAGGTTTAATCAGCAAAAGCTGTAATTTTGGAAAGTCTTTTAGGGTTGATGCCCATGGCTGTTAAGTTCTAATTCACAAGAGGTAAAATGTTAATAATTATTCCAAAAGTTTTTAGTTTGTAGGGGCTAATTCCCCCTTTGAAGGGGGTTAGGGGGATGTAAAGTGCTGATTTGCAGTAAATTGTACTAAAAACATCCCCCCGACCCCCTTCAAAGGGGGAAAAGCATTAGACAATCCCCATTTTTTAATAAAAACTTTAAAACTTTAGAATTGGACGAACTTGACTTAGCACACCTGCAGAATCCTTTATAGAATCTGTAAATAATTGAGACTTGGTACTTACCTCAAATACTTCGTTTTAACATAAAATCGTTTATCTCTAGCACCGAGCATTTTCCCGACTCTTGGAGATACCACTATTTCGACACCGACATCATAAGTACTCGGTGTTTTGGCAACGACTTTAGCATAAACAGTGCGTCTTTTCATGGGGTTGGTAATCTGCACAATGGAACCAATTGGCGCATATCTGTGCATCACGATTAGGTCGGAGGTGCTTTTAGTTCCTTCTATATAAACGGCAGGCCCTCTTCGGGAATATTCTTTTTTTCTTCTTTTATCTGCATTATATTTTTTGCGATAAGTATAACTTTTTTTCCATAATGGATGCCCTTTGAATTGTCTATGATTGTCAGGCACTCCTTTTACACTCATCCAACCAATTCTTAATTTATGACCAACAGAAAGGACTGGTTCTATTAAATTATTTCGATCCATTAGCGTATCAATAGGCAATTTGAAGAGCCTTTGTGCTACATGATACATCGTTTCTCCTCTTTTGACAGTGTAATAGAGTGGGATATAAAGAGAGTCCGAATAATCTTTGGGCTGGTAGCGGATAATACTTCTGTTAGGAATAGGGATTTTTATTCGACTGCCTACTCCATACCGCCCTCCTTCATTTTTAGGATTGTAAAAATATAACTCATCCAAAGTTAATCCGTAAAAGCGAGATAGGGAATATAAAGTTTGTTGCGGTTCCATGACATGGACAAAAACCTTTTGACCATAGGTATCCGATGAAAGAAATATAGTATCTTGTGGCGTGAGATAATTGGAGCTGTCGCCAGTAATGTCGAAGTTTGATTTTCCCAGTAAGTTTAGGGGTAACCCTAAAAGGAGTACCCAAAATAACCATTTGTCCATTTTTAGAGCATATTGACCAGGCGATAAAAATGGCTTACTATATTTTCGCCTAATTATTTAGTGTAATTTTTTGTTTAGACTTGCAACTCTTTGAAGAGTAACAATTCTATTAATTTAATACTTAACCCTACTTTATTAAAATGAATAAATGATTAGATGATGAAATGAGTAAATAGCGGTCAGAAATCTACAGGTTTTGCCCTGATGTCCTAAGTCTAGCGCATTGTTTTCTCATTTATTAATTTATTCATCTACTCATTTTTGACGATTCTAAAAATAGTAGAGTATGGTATCAATCTAGTCTACCTTTATGCAAATTCTAGGAATCATCCCTTCTCGTTTTGCCTCTACCCGTTTTCCAGGTAAGCCTCTAGTGGATATTGGAGGGAAAACCATGATTCAAAGAGTATATTTGCAAGCGTGTAAGGCTAAATCTTTGTCAAATGTTATCGTAGCAACTGATGACGAACGGATTTATAACCACGTAAAATCCTTCGGTGGTCAGGTTATGCTGACCAATTCTAGGCACCAAAGTGGTACAGATCGTTGTGCTGAAGTTGCAACTAATTTTCAAGATATGCAAGCTATTATCAATATTCAAGGGGATGAACCCTTTATTGATCCTTTGCAAATTGACCTAGTTGCTCAAAGACTCAAACAAAATACAGCCATAAACATAGCAACCTTAGCTAAAAAAATCACTCAATCAGAACAATTATTTAGTCCAAATATAGTCAAAGTAGTTTTTAACAGTGATAAGGTGGCGAATTATTTTAGTCGAAGCCCGATTCCTTATATACGTGGTGTGGAAAAAGAAGATTGGACCGCTAAAGGAATTTTTTATAAACATATTGGATTGTATGGCTATCAAAGGGCTACTTTACTAGAAATTGCGCAATTGCCAATGAGTATTTTAGAAAAAAGCGAATCTTTAGAACAGTTAAGGTGGTTAGAAAATGGTTATAAAATCGGTATTAGTTTAACCAATATAGAGACGGTTGGCATTGATACCCCTGCTGACTTGAAGAAAATCTAGGTTTCAGGTATCGGGTTTCAGGTACAAGGTTAGCTGTTGACAGCATTGCATAGGTCAACGCCTAACCTGTAACCTGATACCCGAAACCTGATACCTCAAAACATAAATATTTTGAAATTTTGCAGTAAATGTGGTCATGCGGTAACACTGAAACCTGTACCAGATGATCACCGACCTCGTTACGTTTGCGATCAGTGTGAGACCATTCACTATCAAAACCCTTTGATTGTTACAGGGGCATTGCCCATTTGGGAAGATAAGGTGTTGCTGTGTAAAAGAGGCATCTCTCCCCGTAAGGGCTATTGGAATGTGCCTGGTGGCTATATGGAAAATGGAGAAACGGTAGAAGAAGGAGCAGTTCGAGAGGTATACGAAGAGACGCTGAGCAAAGTGGTATTGACTCGGTTACATATGGTGTACAGTATTCCTAGGATTAACCAAGTATACATGCACTTTATAGCGGAGTTGCAAGCTTTAGATTATCAAATTACACCAGAAAGTTCAGAAATAAGATTATTCACAGAGGAAGAAATTCCCTGGGATGATATTGCCTTCCCATCTTCAAAATTTACTCTAAAACGCTATTTTGAAGATCGAAAAAGTGGTGCGACGAAGGTGCATTTGGGGAAATTTGAGTGGTAGGCGGGGTTCGGGTTGCGAGTTTCGGGTTTCGGGTTGCGAGTTGCGCATACAAATTGTTGTGTATAATTATAAAAAAATAAAAGATGGAAGATTTGACATGTTTATCGAAGTAGTTGACACTTTTGTTTTTTTAATTAAAAATGTAAAATCTAAAAATCAAAATTTAAAAGTGAGTTATTGGCCATATTTAACTGATAATCAATTAAATAACTACTGCTCTCTACTTTTCAAT
>CALDTJ010000307.1 GCA_937924145.1 uncultured Saprospiraceae bacterium | reverse complement strand
TGCTGAAAAATAGCTAACCTAACTCAGTTTTTGCTAGAAAATCAGATGTTTAAAATAAAAACTCTAGCTTTTGAGTTCAGTTAGGTTAGCAGTTTTAAAGGCATAAATTTTTACAAATTTATTTCTTTAAAAGACTGCTAACCCAACCTGAAACTATCGAGTAGACACGTTATACGAAAATTATGGATTACGTGAAATTTGATACCAAAATCTTTGTTTTTTCAAAAAAAACTACTCCCCTTCAAAAGCAGTTAATCCATCAATACTAGTTTTGTTTTTCAACTCTCGATATTCTACCAATGCTTGCTCTCCTTTATTATCGACCCATTTTTTCATCGTATCTCTATTTTCTTTAAATTCGTAAAGCGGAACAGTATATCCACAAGCATCGGATATTCGATTCAATTTCACTTTGATAATAGAACGTGCGCTGAGGTAGTTTGGAAAGAGGGCTTTCAACTCTTCAAATTCAGGAGTAGCTCTTTCAAAGACTTCTCCTTTGCCGTAAAGACGAACCAATTTAGGTGGGCCATCAAAAGCACAAAACAAAAAGGTAATTCTTTGGTTTTCCTTTAGATGCGCAATAGTTTCCGCACCACTACCCGTTAGGTCGATGTAAGCGACCGTTGTATCATCCAATATTCGTAAAGAATCTAAACCTTTAGGAGAAATATTGACAGAACCGTCTGCTGAAAGTGGAGCAGTACTAACAAAAAATAGCTTTTGTTTTTCGATGAAAGTTGTCAAGTGAGGAGTGATCGTTTCGTAAACTTTGCCCATGATGGAAGATTTTAAAGTGAATATTTGATGGTGTAAACAATTTGAAACACTAAAATGATTCTCTAAAAGGTGTTTTTAAAGCATAAAAACATAAAAAAGTCATAAAATTCTGATAGCTATCCCAAGTGTTGTCAGCGTGAAAAGAAAAACCCGTAAATTTGCACTATGTTAGAAAAGAAACGACCTGTAACAGATTGGCTGCCGATCACCAAAAAAGAAGTGGAGATGAGAGGCTGGGGAGAATTAGACATTGTGCTAATTTCTGGAGATGCTTACGTGGATCACCCCGCGTTTGGAACGGCAGTAATTGGTCGAATATTAGAAAGTGAAGGGATGCGAATTGGTATCGTGCCACAACCAAATTGGCAAGATGACCTACGAGATTTCAAAAAAATGGGTAAGCCCAAGTATTTTTTTGGAATTACTTCTGGTTGTATGGATTCTATGGTGAATCACTATACTGCCAGTAAGCGGAAACGATCTACGGATGCTTATACGCCAGGAGGTGCAGCGAATTTTCGACCAGATTATGCGACGGTTGTCTATTCAAAAATATTAAAGAAATTATACCCAGATGTGCCAATTTTGATTGGTGGCATTGAGGCATCTTTGCGAAGAGTGACGCATTACGATTATTGGGCAGATAAATTATTTCCGAATATTTTGGAAATGAGTGGGGCGGATATGTTGGTGTATGGTATGGGAGAAATGCCTTTACGAGAACTTTTAAGACTTTTGAAAAGAGGTGTTCCTTTTCATTCGATCACGACCATTCCTCAAACGGCGATTTCAAGACCACAAGCAGATGGTTTGCCAAAAAATAAATCGTGGGAAGATGTTTATTTGAGTTCTCACGAAAAATGCTTGAGAGACAAACGTTCTTTTGCAGCGAATTTTAAAATAATAGAGCAAGAATCTAATAAGGTAAAAGCTCGTCGAATTGTACAAGAAACAGGGGACAAAAATCTAATTGTCAATCCACCTTATCCACCAATGTCGGAAAAGCAAATTGATACGTCTTTCGATTTGCCTTACACCAGATTACCACATCCAAAATATGCGAAAAGAGGATCGATTCCAGCTTATGAAATGATTCGATTTTCGATCAATATGCACCGGGGTTGTTTTGGTGGTTGTAGTTTCTGCACGATTTCTGCCCATCAGGGGAAGTTTATTGCAAGTCGGTCGCAAGAATCTATCATGAAAGAAGTAGATGCAGTAACAGAAATGCCTGACTTTAAAGGCTATATTTCTGATTTGGGTGGTCCTTCGGCGAATATGTACCGTATGAAGGGAAAGGTCCAATCTATTTGTGATAAATGTGTTAGCCCATCTTGTATTCACCCCGTGATTTGTAGTAATCTCGATACTTCTCATAAACCATTGACGGAGATTTATAAAAAAGTAGATGCCAATCCAAAAGTGAAGAAAGCTTTTGTGGGAAGTGGTATTCGCTACGATTTATTATCGGATAGTTACAATAAAAATTCGGATGGTAGTGAGGAAGAATATATGGAACAGTTAGTCACTTGCCATGTCAGTGGTCGTCTAAAAGTGGCACCAGAACATACTTCTGACGATACGCTAAAAGTAATGCGTAAACCGTCTTTTAAGCACTTTCATAATTTTAAAGAAAAGTTTGATCGTATTAATAAAAAGCATGGTTTAAATCAGCCTTTAATTCCCTATTTTATCTCTAGTCACCCTGGTTCTAAGGTGGAGGATATGGCAAATTTGGCAGCGGAAACGAAAGACATGGGTTTCCAATTAGAGCAAGTCCAAGGGTTTACACCGACACCAATGACGGTCGCAACGATTATCTATTATACTGGACTGCATCCATATACCTTACAACCTGTTTATACCGCTCGGTCTAAACAAGAAAAAAAGAACCAACACTTATTTTTCTTCTGGCACAAACGAGAAAATCATCAACAAATTCGAGAAA
Organism: uncultured Saprospiraceae bacterium; assembly: GCA_937924145.1. GTDB lineage: Bacteria > Bacteroidota > Bacteroidia > Chitinophagales > Saprospiraceae > JAFMDF01. The sequence continues at coordinate 15,595 of CALDTJ010000307.1, read as the reverse complement.
AATTAAAAAATATTGATCGAGAAGATTTGATTGAAAAATTGATTTCTGATAAGCGAAAGCATCAGAAAAGAGAGGTGTTGAAGGGGAGAGCTCGAAGTAATGATTCTAAGAAACGTAGATTTAAAAGGAGGAAGTAATTTATTATTTTGTCCCTAGTAGTGTTATAAATTCATCTATATTCAGGACAACCAATTTTGGGAAAGGTAATTTTTTCAAAGAATTATAGTCTTTATCATTGGTTACTAAGTAGTCAACGTTTGCTGCAATTGCACAATCTACGAATTTATTATCATCTAAATCAGGATAAATTAAATTCCACTTATAGAAAACATTGACAGATTTCACATTTAATCGGTCTGATAAGGATTCTAAGAATAATCTTGCAACGAATGGAGAAAATATTTCTGTTAATTTTTCTTCGTATTCAAATAATATTTCCGTAGAAACGCAAAGCTCGTAAGCTTTATTTTTGAAATTATCTAACACTAACCGATATGGTGATCTTTTAGAAATGGATGCTAGAATAATATTGGTATCAAGGACTACTTTCATCATTCTTTAATTTTGCCCAACCATTTATCAGCAGTTGCTTTACTATATCCTTTTTTATCCCATTCTTTATCAGCCTCTGTCCTAGCTAAATCCAATAGGTAATCGGAAATCAGTTCTTTTAAATCTCGTAAGTTTTTTTCCGGCAGATCACTTGCAAATAATTTTAGTAACTCTACTTGCATATTAGTTAAGGGTTTATCTAAAGAAATTTTCACCATTTTTTCTATTTTTAGTTGAGAAAACCATAAGAAAATAATGTACTTGATGATACATTACTCAACTAAGTTACTTTTTTTGAAGGACAAAATCTATTTTTAAAAAACGTAATTTTCTTAAAAGTAAAAGTAGTCTAAAATGTAAACCGAAAACTAGTTGAATAAAGTTCTAGTAGCCTGTTAATTTTTGGTTAAAATACCCAATCATTTCTTAATTCAAAAAGAGAACATTTTAAATTAGCGCAGCTTTCTAAAAAATTGAGCATCTTTGCTTTACGTTAAAAATAATGCCTGCTCCCTAATATATTATAAAAAGCGTTATTTTTGACGATTCTTACCAAAATATTAGAAATATAAAACACCCATATTTATGCAATCTGTGGATATTGAGGCACTAAATCAGCAAATTTATATAGAGAGTGCTTTTGTAGAAAAACTAAATGAGGCGACTGCCAAAGTTATTGTTGGACAAAATTATATGATTGAGCGATTGATGCTCGGTTTATTATCCAATGGTCATGTCTTATTGGAAGGTTTGCCTGGTTTGGCAAAGACCTTAGCGATTAAGACTTTGTCTAGTGCGATTAATGCTAAATTTAGTCGAGTTCAATTTACTCCAGATTTATTGCCAGCCGATATTATTGGTACGATGATTTTCAATCCTAGTCAAAATGAATTTACGGTTCGACAAGGACCGATTTTCGCCAATTTTGTATTAGCGGATGAGATTAATAGAGCGCCAGCAAAAGTTCAGAGTGCTTTGTTGGAGGCGATGCAAGAACGACAGGTGACGATTGGAAACGATACATTTAGTTTAGATCAGCCGTTTTTAGTATTGGCCACTCAAAACCCGATTGAGCAAGAAGGTACTTATCCATTGCCAGAGGCACAGGTGGATCGTTTTATGATCAAAGCGAAGATTGGTTACCCAACGAAGGAAGAGGAAAGAGAAATTGTCCGTAGAAATTTGAAGGGAGATTTTGAAAAGATAGAGCCTGTAGTAGAACCCGCAGATATTTTACGAGCAAGGAAAACGGTTCGTAAAGTGTATATGGATGAAAAAATAGAGCAATATATTTTGGATATTGTTTTCTCAACGAGAGATCCTAAAGCTTATGGCATGGGTGACTTAAGTCATATGATAAATTATGGCGGATCACCGAGAGCAAGTATCAACTTGGCAATGGCATCGAAGGCTTATGCGTTTATGAAGAGAAGAGGGTATGTGATTCCAGAAGATGTACGAAATATTTGTCATGATATAATGCGTCATAGAATTGGCTTGACTTATGAGGCAGAGGCGGAAAATATTACCCAAGAGGATGTGATTAATAAGATTTTAAATACCGTTGAAGTACCTTAATGAATTACGGGGTCACTTCGAGTGCCCCCGTAATTTTGATGAAATCAGAGGGGCACTTCAAGTGGCCCTCTGATAAACAAACTTAAATTTCATCAGACATTTTTGCCTGAGCAAAGAGACTCCCACATTTTTAAAAATAAGCAAAACAAAATAATGCATTATTTCACGAAAGGAATTGTGGGGATAATTGGTCTACTATTGATTGCCTCACAGTTAGCGGCGCAATCAGTTGTAAAAACAGCATATAGTGCCGAAAAAACGAAATATTATAAAGGCCGAATAGATGACATTAGTGATGTAACGGTTTCGTTAACTTGCAAAGGCAAGAATTGTACGGGCGATTTAACTTATTTAAGAAGTAGAGATGAGTTCAAATTGCAAGGCACCTTGAAAGGAAATCAGCTCCAACTACGAGAATTTAACCGGGCCAATAAATGTACAGGCTATTTGAATGGGACAATGGAAGGAACATCGGTTGAATTAGATTGGAAAAATAAAGAAGGAACAGTAGGTAATTCTATTCACTTAAAAGAGGTCGCACGAAAACCAGATTTTCCAACCTTTTGCGGGGATAATAAATGGATTAATGCCTATACTGGTCGGATTAAAGGAGAAGAGGTCGAAATGATTTTGCATCGGGTCGATAATAATCGAGTGTTAGGTACAGCTTTCTTTACAGGCAAAAAGAAAAAGATCTTAATAAAAGGTGCTTTATCTGAAAACGATAATTTGCATTTGAATTTTATAGACGAGCAAACAGTCGCAGAGGTTGGCTCATTGAGAGGTGTTTATAAAGCGAATCAAAATCTGAGTGCGAGTTTTTATAATAATCAGCAATCGCAAAGTTTTGTGTCTTTTCAGTTAAAAAAGAGTTTAGATGTTAGCTGTTTAGAGTACGCCGATTATTATACGAATTATGATTTTATTTTTCCAAAAAGTAGTAATGCCATTTTTAATGAAGTAATGGTTTTATTGACCAAAGATTGGATTAAAAATTGTCGAGAGAAGTCGCAGAAAATCAGAAAAAAGTCAGCAGATGCAACGACTAGAGCAAGCCAAAGGGCCTACAGTTGGACAGATGTAAAGTTGTTAAATGAAGAGTTTGTAAGTGGAATGTTGACCTATCATGCAACGTGGTTGAATGGTCAACAAACGAAGACGTTTAATTACGATTTGACGACAGGCGAAAATATTGAATTGGCAGATATTTTTAAGAAAGATTTTAATTACCAATCCTTTATTAAAAAAGAGGTAGGAGCAGAAATTATAAAAAGTCCATTATATAAGCATAATAAGGATTTTAGAAATTGGGTAAAAGATCAAGACTTTACTTTTTTTACTATAGGAAAGGAAGGTATTTCTTTTTACACGGAATTTCATATTATTTATGACCGACAGCGAGTAACGATTCCTTATAAAAAGTTGAAAGGAAATATTCGGAAAAATTCTACCGTTCGGCAGTTATTTTAATAGTGTAAAGCTATTACTTCAAGTAACTCGATGGTTCATGCCGATAGCTATCGGCACCAGACCTGCCCGTAAGCATTCAGGCGGGCTTGAACCTTGTATTTGAGTCGTCTCCAGACGACCATTTACTAAACATTTTTTGTGAATTGCGGTCGTCAGGAGACGACTCAGATATTAATTTTAAGTCTGGAGACTTAAAATATCGAAAACACTGGAACAAGAAGTATGTCATGGAGACGAGCGAATTACTAAAAAAAGTTCGGAGAATAGAGATTAAGACCAAGGGTTTGAGTAAGCACATTTTCTCAGGAGAATATCATAGTGCTTTCAAGGGAAGAGGTATGTCGTTTAGTGAAGTTCGAGGGTATCAATATGGCGATGATGTACGGAATATAGACTGGAATGTAACCGCACGAACAGGCGACCCATATATCAAAGTATTTGAAGAAGAAAGAGAGCTAACGGTAATGTTAGTAGTAGATATTAGTCCGTCTTCTTTTTTTGGTACGGATGAGCAAATGAAAAATGAAATTATTACAGAGATTTCTGCGGTTTTAGCTTTTTCAGCCATCAATAATAACGATAAAGTAGGCATCATCTTCTTTTCGGACAAAGTGGAAAAATTTATTCCACCGAAAAAAGGGAAACAACATATTTTAAGAATTATTCGAGAGTTAATTGATTTTGAGCCCGAAGGAAAAGGGACTAATTTAGGTGTTGCTTTAGAGTATTTGAATAATATTATCAAAAAGCGTTGTACGACTTTTATACTCTCTGATTTTTTTACAAAAGATTATGAGACTTCTCTAAGAATTGCTGCTCGACGACATGATATTATCGGTGTGCATTTATTCGATTCTAGAGAGCTGGAAATTCCAAATGTTGGATTAGTAAGAGTTTTAGATGCAGAGACGGGGAAACGAGTTTGGTTAGATACCTCAGTGAAAAGAATTAGAGAACGATATAAATCTTGGTTTCAGGATAATTTTGAGTATTTGAAAAGTACTTTCGCTAAGTCAGGCGCCGATGTAGTCAGTATTCAAACGAATGAATCTTACGTCAATGCTCTATTAAAGTTTTTTAAAAAGCGAGGACGTTGACAAGGATTGAAGTTGACTCTAGTGATTCAAGACATAAGTAATTGATAGTTAAATCGGCGTCTTTTTCCGTTATGCGTCGTTATTTTTTTCTTAAAGAGCTATGGCTATTCTCAAAAGCATCCCTTCCGCAAGCGGTTCACAAACGGTGTTTGCTCATCTAGCCTAACGAAAAAATACACTCGATTTAACTATCAATTACTTATGACTTGAACCACTAGTAAATGATTATTAGATAATCAGATAGAAAATGAAGATTGTAAAGAAGAAATAGTCAACGCTTAGATCCGTTGTCCTTCATTAATCCGTTGTATATTTTTATTGTACAACGGATTAATGAAGGACAACGGATGTTGACAAAGCTAGTTTTAATAGTATTAATCTTTTACCTGACGACCTATTTAATAAATTGACAATCATTCCCAAATAGTTATAAAAGTTGAAATTTAATTATAACCACATATTAGTTATTCTTTTGCTATTCATTGGCACGACTACAAATGCTCAAAGGGCATCTGTGCAAGCACAAGTAGATAGCACAACAATGGAGATTGGGGATAAATTCCAATTACACCTAACGGCAACGATTCCGCAGAGTGCTAGTCTGGAATCAATTGATTTAACGGAATTAAAAGCAGTAGAAAATTTAGAGATTGGAACAGAATCTGATTGGGATACTGCACGAGTTGGTCAGGAAATTTTATTAAAAAAAGATTTCACCTTACAAGTATGGGATTCAGGGTATTATTGGATACCAGAAATTCCACTTGTTCTAGCGCAAAATGGTGCATCGAATGTCTATAAAACGAATCCAATTCCAATTACAGTTGGTAGCGTTATTTTACAAGACAGTATCCAGTTAGCAGACATCAAAGATATTATTAGAGAAAAAGCGACTTGGGAAGATTATTTATTTCTGATCGTTGCCTTTGGTTTGATTTGTTTGGCAGTACTTGGTTATTATTTATGGAAGAAAAATCAGGCTTTAAAGACTGCTCCACCTGTTCCAGAAATTAAACTACCTGCTCACGAAATTGCCTTAACCGCTTTGACTCAATTAAAAGGGGAAAAACTATGGCAACAAGGCGATGTTAAGACCTATCAAAGTCGATTGACTTATATCATCCGAGAATATTTAGAAAATCGCTACGAAGTACCTGCGTTAGAGTCTACCACTGACGAGATACTGAGAAGTTTGAAAAGTGTAGATTTTGATAGTAGTTGGAAAGATAAATTACAGAATATCTTACAAGTAGCCGATTTAGTAAAATTTGCGAAAGCTAAACCACCAGCAGATTTTCACGATAGAGTATTGCAAGAGGCAGAAGATTTCGTGATTGCAACGAAAGTCAAGCCTATTATTATTGAAGAAGAAAAAACTGAAGAATAAATTTGCCTTTTTTAGAAAATATAAACTTTGTAAACCCTGAATTATTAGGTTTATTACTGTTGGTTCCAGCAATAGCAGCTTGGTATATATATCAGCAAAAAGAGCGGTATGTACATTTAAAAATGCCGACGTTGGAATCTATTGAAGGGATTACATCCTTGCGAGGAACCTTGCGAAAATACCTACCCTTATTAAGAGCACTTTCTTTAATTTTATTAATTATTGCTTTAGCACGCCCACAAAAAACACTAAAAGAAGAAGACATCAAGGCAGAAGGGATTGACATCTTTTTAGTGATGGATTTGTCGAGTAGTATGTTGGCACAAGATTTTAAACCAGACCGTTTAGAAGAAAGTAAAAGAGTTGCTGGTGAATTTGTCGACAAAAGAGAACATGATAGAATTGGTTTATCTGTATTTTCAGGAGAGGCATTCACTCAATGTCCCTTAACGACCGACCATAAAGTAGTCAAAGAGTTTTTAGCAAACTTGAAATGTGGCTTACTAGAAGATGGAACGGCTATTGGTATGGGCTTAGCCACTTCAGTTAATCGTTTGAAAGACAGTGAGGCGAAGAGTAAAGTGGTTATTTTATTGACAGATGGAGTAAATAATGCAGGCTATATCAAGCCTTATACGGCAGCCGAAATTGCGAGAGAATTTGATGTAAAAGTATATACCATCGGTGTTGGTTCGACAGGAGATGCTTTGACGCCAGTAAGCAGACGGAGCGATGGGAAATATATTTTTGGCTTAGCCAGAGTAGAAATTGACGAGGCACTTTTGCAGGAAATTGCCGAAATGACTGGCGGAAAATATTTTAGAGCGACTTCAGGTGACGGTTTAGAAAAAATTTACGAAGAAATTAATCAATTAGAAAAAACAGAAATAGAAGTCACTAGTATCAAAAGATATAGCGAAGAATTCCATTATTTTGCTCTTTGGGGACTGATTCTATTGGTTTTAGAATTTCTATTGCGCTATACTGTTTTTAGGACGATACCATAGACAAAACACCTGAAAGGTCTACACATATAAACCTAATGCTAAAACTCATCAAAAATACCTACCTCACCAACCGATTCTTCTGGAGTTTTGGTGGGTTAGTATTATTGTTTAGTTTGAGTTTTGCTTTCCCTTTCCTCTTTCCCGTTGCACAAACATTATTAGTTTTAGGCATCATCATGACCTTATTGGATGTATCTCTTTTATTTAATAAAAAAGTACAAGTCCAGTGTGAGCGCAAATTACCTAAATTACTTTCTTTAGGAGACCCAAATAAAATTATCTTAGAAATAACCAATCCTTCTAACCTTAGCTTAAAGACTACGATAATTGAAGAATTACCGATTCAATTTCAGAAACGAGATTTTGAAATCGAACAGGTGCTAACAGGAGGAGCTGAAGAAACGATACAATACGATTTAACACCCACGGTCAGGGGGGAATATGAATTCGGCTATACCAATATATTTTTAGAAACCCTGCTTGGTTTGGTGCAGCGAAAAATAAAGAGTAGTGAAAAAACGACCATTCCTGTCTACCCTTCTATTATTCAAATGCGGGAAATGCAGCTCAAAGCATTATCCAATTTATCTTATCAAGAGGGGATTAAGAAGGTAAGAAGATTGGGACATAGTTATGAATTTGAGCAAATCAAAAATTATGTAAGAGGAGATGACTACCGAAGTATCAACTGGAAGGCAAGTAGTCGAAAAGGTTCGTTGATGGTCAATCAATATGAAGACGAGCGAGCTCAACAGGTATATTCCATTATTGACAAAAGTCGGAATATGAAAATGCCTTTTAATGGCATGAGTTTGATGGATTATGCAGTGAATACCAGCTTAGCGATCTCAAATATTATCCTAAGAAAACATGATAGGGCAGGTTTAATTACTTTTTCTGATAAGATAGGAACGGTGATAAAAGCAGATAAAAAACCGACCCAACTCAATAAAATCCTAAGTGCTTTATACAATGAAAAATCTGGGCAATTAGAATCAGATTATGAACTATTATACTACGCCTCTCGAAAATTAATTAATCGAAGAAGTTTACTCCTGTTATACACCAATTTTGAAAGTAGATTTAGTTTAGAACGAGTTTTACCTATTTTAAGAAGGATTAGCAAATTCCATTTATTAGTCGTCGTTATTTTTGAAAATACAGAGATCAAAAGTTTTGTAGAAAAAGAAGTATCGGATACCGAAGGTATTTATTTTCAAACAGTCGCTCGGAAATTTTTGAACGAAAAAGAGCAAATGGTACAAATGCTCAAACAATATGGCATCCAATCCATATTGACTAAGCCAGAAGATTTATCTGTGAACACGATTAATAAATATTTAGTATTGAAGTCTCGTGGCTTGATATAATCAGTTATTTCATTTTTATCGTATTTTTTGTCTTAACATCACCACTTTCTGTCATATTAAAATCAAGTCTGTCATTTTATTTTCATTTAAGTTTTTTTCGACTTAAATTGCCCGTCCAATCTATAACTATCTCCTAAAATCGATTATTTCATTTTGCTATCCCCCAAAAGCAACTATTACCATCGAAATTTAGTAAGGAAAGTGGGCACATTGTATCGCCTTGTTAAGCAATCACAGAGAAATGAGAAAGTATTTACTAGTAATTATTGGTCTATTTTTTTCTGCTACTACCTACAGTCAAGTATGTGGAGATGATCAAGTAATGGTTATTCTAAAAGTAGAAACAGATAGATGGGCAGAAAATTCATGGACTCTAGGTTCGGGAGATTCTATTTATACTAAAGTTGATGAGAGTGAATATTTTCAAAAAGAAACATTTATAGATACTTTTTGTGTGGGGGCTTTTGAGTGTTTGACTTTTACGATTTTTGATGGATTTGGAGATGGGATTATAGATGGTGGTGGGTTTGAGATTTTTGTAGGAGATTCTTTAATCTTAAAAGAAAATGAATTTGGGTTGAGTAAATCTTTTGAGGTGAATTGTCAGCCTGGTACATCTTGTGAACAAGCCGTTGAGATAGGGCAAGGCCCTCACCAAGCTCGACAGCGAGATAGTTGGTATCGTTTTACGCCAGATTCTATCGGGACTTATTCCATTTCTACTTGTGGTCTAAATGAATGTGATACTCGAATATGGGTATATGATCGTTGCGAAAGTTTTATTCCTGGAGGGTTAGAAGGTTTTATTTTCTTTGATAATAATTCTGGAAATTGTGGATTTCAAGCCGTTGTCAATGCTTTTTTAGATAAAGGAGAAACTTATCTCATTAGAATCTCTGATGTTGGTGGAGATTGTGCTGGACCGATTAATTTTTCTATTAATTATCAAGGGCCAGTCATAGGCTGCACAGATCCGAATTCCTGTAATTTTAATCCTTTAGCCACAATAGATGATGGTTCTTGTCGGCCACAAGGAGATCCAAGTTGTCCTAATGGACCAGATTTAGCGGTTCGGCAAGACATCCTGTTTTCAAGTATAGAAGTAGATAGTATTTTGAACGAAGATGAATGTTGGATAGAAGAAGGCTGTTTGAAAGGATTTGGTATGCGAGAGATTATCCGATTTACCACTCGGTTTGAGAATATTGGTGAATTGGATTATTACATAGGACAGCCTGCTCTAGATAATGAACAATTTGTTTTTGACAATTGCCACAATCATTTCCATTATGAGAACTATGCAGAATATTTATTATTTGATAGCAATGGAGATAGGATTCCAAGTGGATTTAAAAGTGGGTTTTGTGTCATAGATTTGGGTTGTCCAACGGGTAATAATAAGTACGGATGTGCTAATATGGGTTTATCGGTTGGTTGCTTTGATGAATATGATTCAGAGTTAGATTGCCAATGGATTGATGTGACTGATATTCCTGATGGGGAAATCACCTTTGTCGCTCGGGTCAATTGGAATAATCAACCTGATGCTTTAGGTCGAGTAGAAAAGAATCTAGATAATAATTGGGCACAAGTTTGTATGACCTTAGACCGTTCTTCTGGCCAATTGGTAGTCATCATGAATGAGGATTGTCCATCATTTAGAGATTGTGAAGGCACACTTTATGGTAATGTAATGCCTGATTGTGAAGGGGTATGTGGAGGAAGTACTTTAACAGGAGATATGGATAATAGTGATGGGCAAGATAAATCAGATGTCCCAGCCTATCTTTCAGCTATTCTAGAAAAAGATATTACGGTTACCCCTTGTAACGATTTGAATGGAGATGAAAAGCTAACGGTTTATGATGCGGCACTTTTATCTGATTGTGTGAATTTTAAGCAAGGGCATTTGCATCCTAATAATGAAATTCACAGTCATTGCGATTTCCCGTATGGTGTATTGAATACGAACGATGAGGTTAATTTAGTGATTAATGCGGTAAATCCAGATGATAAATTCGTAGATGTTTCTATTAGAAATCCAGATTCTGACGTAGTAGGTTTTCAATTTACATTAAAAGGAGTACAGATACAACAACTAGAAAGTTTAGTGGATATTCAAGAATATCCAGTGATGCTACAAGGAAATATGGCAACTGGAGAAATTGTTGGTTTATCGTTGCAAGACTCTACTATTGCAAAATCTAGAGAATTACAACCACTAATTCGAATTCACTTTACAAGGTACACGGATGATTTTGTTTGTCTCGAAAGTATCACTGATGTGATTAATAGAAGTTACCAACAAGTAAGCACTAGAATTTTGGGTAACTGCGTAACCGCAATAATTAGCGATGTAGAAGATATAGTACAGAATGTAGCAGTAAAAATTCAACCGAACCCTTTTAGGCAAACAACAACTATTTCCTTTGCCAATCCGAACAAGGCAAATTATACGCTTTTGATTCATGATCTTTCAGGAAGATTGATGAAAGAATATAAACAAATCAATACTGAGAATATAGAGGTAAGTAGAGCTGACTTAGTAAATGGAATTTATTATTTTCAGTTAATTGGAGAAGAAAAGACCTTGACAGGAAAATTGGTTGTGCAATAGGCTTTATTATGAAATGATTTAGTCTTTCCAGCACTGCAGTGCTACCGTACCGACACAAATGGGCAAGTAAGTAAGAAAAGGGAGATATTTCTAGTCTCCAGACTAGAAATCTATATTTGCTGGTCTCCTGACCAGCGTTGTCGTCGGGAGACGACTTTAATACAAGGTTCAAGCCCGCCTGAATGCTTGCGGGCAGGTCTGGTGCCGATAGCTATCGGCAAGAACCATCGAAACCACATTTACCCATTTGTTTCGGTATCATAGCACTGCAGTGCTGGAAAGACTTGCGTACGAAAAAAATAGAATAACCACTAACAATATTCGTCCTTCCTTAATACAATATCTTCTAAGCAAATAATCGTATTTTTGCAAAAAGAGTGAATGAATTCTAGGATTCATCATTCATCGCTCATCCCCGACAAAATCGGGATTTCGTTTTACTCAACATTTATCGTTATAAAAAATGTCTCCATATTTATTATACTCAGACGGAAAAGGGAATGTCTTTGAAGATATGACACTTTATGCCTGCGGCAGAAGTAGTCATTATATTCAACCTGTTCCAAAGGAAGATTGGATAGTTTTACCAGAAGGAGGTTCTTTATATGAATTACCAGGCCGAAGAGGTGTAGGTATTGATGTGCGAACAGGAGAGATGAGGGAGTGTAAGTTAGGTTGGGCGATGGCCGCTTTTATTCCGCCTGCACATACAGGTACGTTAATGGCTGCTTACACAAGTGATGAAGAGGCGGAAGTATTGCCCTTGTTTTGTTATACAGCAGTAGGGTGGAACGAGGCAGATGATGAATTCTATGTGACAGCAGTTAGGATTGAGTCAGATATTCGACAAGAGGCGGAAGGGTTTGATGAAGAAAGAGTGGAGACAGGCGTAGCAGAATTAAGAGCGAAATATCCAAATAATAGAGTAGTAGAACATTTAGCGAGTAATTGTGCATTGACTTACGAATGTCCTGCGGCAAGAAATTATTTTATGGGCCGTTGGGAATGTCCAATTCCTAGTTCCCCTGCTTGTAATTCAAATTGTTTGGGCTGTATTTCTTTGCAGCCAGAAGATGAAGTGATTGGTTCTAGTCATGATCGTTTACAGTTCAAACCATCAGCGGGAGAGATTGTGGAATATACCGTGCCGCATTTGATGAATGCGGAGTTTCCGATCGTTTCTTTTGGTCAAGGTTGTGAAGGCGAGCCACTTTTAATGTGGGAAACGATTCGAGAGTCTATTATTCAAATTCGAAAATTTACGGATAAAGGAAGTATCAATATCAACACGAATGCCAGTAAGCCTGATGCTGTAAAAGCTTTATGTGAGGCTGGGTTAAATAGTATTCGAGTAAGTACGAACTCTTTCCAAAAGGCATTATATGATCCTTACTACCGACCGAATAATTACGAATTTGAAGATATTATTGAAAGTATCAGAATAGTTAATAGTTACGGCGGTTGGACGAGTATCAATTATTTTGTTTTCCCTGGTGTAACCGACAGCGTAGCAGAATACGAGGCTTTGCGCAAAGTGATTAAGGATACAGGTTTGAAAATGATCCAGTGGAGAAATTTTAATATCGACCCAGATTGGTATTTAAAGCGCATCGGCTTAGAAGATGCAGGGGAGTGTTTAGGTGTTAAACAATTAATGGATTTAATCAAAGAAGAATTTCCCTATATTAAGTATGGTTATTTTAATCCACCGATTGAGCGGATTAAAGGCGACTATGAGGCAGATTTTGCACACTAGATCAACAACTTTAGAACCCTCCAAGGGTTCGAAACCCTTGGAGGGTTAAACAATAGAACCTCCATACAAAAGGTGGTAAATTGAAAGACCAACTCCCCAAACTAGCAATCATCTTTGAAAATAAGCATTGGCTAGCAGTTAATAAAATACCTAAGTTATCCGTCGAACGAAGTCCTTACGGCGAACCAACCATCGAATCCTTAGTTTTTGATCACATTTCCCAGTCTTATAAAAATCCCTATGTTGGCATTATTCACCGACTAGATAGAGTCACTACGGGCGTATTACTATTTGCTAAAAGAAAAAGTACGCTCCGAAAGATCAACGAGCAATTTCGAAATAGAGAAGTTAAGAAAACTTATTTAGCAATTGTAGAAAACGCACCTTCTAAGTCAAAAGACACCTTAGTTAATTTTTTATGGAAGGACAGAGCGCATAAGAAAGGACGAGTCAGTCCAACTAAAATAAAAGGTAGCGTGGAATGTACTTTAAGTTATGAAGTAATTGGGCAGAATGAATTCGGTCATTTATTAGAAGTAAAACCAGTTACAGGTAAATTTCACCAAATTAGAGTACAACTATCTCATATAGGTTGCCCCATCTTAGGAGATGAAAAATATGGGGCCACTAAGCATGTCTCTCCTAATTCGGTAGCACTTCACGCGTGGAAATTATCTTTTACAAATCCTACCACAGAAACCCCTATTAATTTAATGGCTCCATTACAGGAAAATGTTTGGTGGAAAGGGTTTGAAGAAATCTTGGACTTAAAAGATAAAAAATAGTTATAATTCTAGTAATTTTGCACTTCCTAATCTACCCGACTGATAATTTTAAAAATTAGAAAATTTAAATGTTATGCGTGCAACCACCGATCCAGCAAAGCTGGAAATTAATGGTATGTTTTGGGCCCATCTTTTTGTAACAAGTTTAGCTTGGGTAGGACCATTCTTTTTTTCTTGGTATATTATGATTTTTGCATATATCTGTGTGCAAATGCAGTATCAGATATTTAATAAATGCTTGATGAATGAGGGACATGAATTAGGTGAAGAAGACAATAATACTTTCTATCATTACATTTTTACTAAAATGGGCATGACTTTAGAACGTAAAGCCGTAAAGGTATTTGTTCGACAGCGATTGAATTACATTTTAGCTGCTATTGCCGTTTTTTGGCAAGTATATTTAGGTTTTGAGCCATTACTATTTTTCTCAAATAGCTTACCATTCTAAGTCAAACCTACTTTAATTGTAATTTTTTCCCTGTTTTGAAACTATATGACCTTGATTAAAGGTTTAATACTTTACAAAGAAGAGTAGAAAGAATAGATTATAGAAAATTTCAATTTAGATATAATGATTGCAACACCTACAGCAAAATCCTACGCAGTTGATAACCGTGGTTATTACGGCGAATTTGGCGGAGCATTTATTCCAGAAATGCTACACCCGAATATTGAAGAATTGCGCAATGTTTATTTAGACATTACGCAAGAGGAAGAGTTCCAAAAAGAATTTCGAGGGCTACTAAAAGATTATGTAGGTCGTCCTACCCCGTTGTATTATGCGGAGCGGTTATCTAATCATTATAAGACCAATATTTATCTGAAAAGAGAAGATTTGAACCATACAGGTGCACATAAAGTGAATAACACCATTGGTCAAATTTTACTTGCTAAACGACTTGGTAAAAAAAGAATTATTGCGGAAACAGGAGCAGGTCAGCACGGAGTAGCAACTGCAACCGTTTGTGCCTTGATGGGGATGCCCTGTATCGTATACATGGGCGCAATCGACATCAAACGTCAAGCACCCAATGTATCTAGAATGAGAATGTTAGGTGCAGAAGTTCGACCTGCATTAAGCGGTAGTCAGACGCTAAAAGATGCAACTAACGAGGCGATTCGAGATTGGATCAATAATCCAGCGGATACACATTATATCATTGGTTCTGCGATTGGGCCACACCCATATCCAGATATGGTCACTCGGTTTCAATCAGTAATTAGTGAAGAAATCAAATGGCAATTAAAAGAGCAAACAGGTAAAGAAAATCCTGATGCCTTAATCGCTTGTATCGGTGGAGGAAGTAATGCCGCAGGTACTTTTTATCATTATTTGGATGATTTAGATGTTCGATTAATTTCAGTAGAGGCAGCAGGTTTAGGAATTGAAAGTGGAGAATCCGCAGCAACGAGTGTTTTAGGAACCAAAGGAATTATTCACGGTTGTAGAACACTTTTGATGCAGACCAAAGATGGTCAGATTGTGGAGCCTTATTCGATTTCAGCAGGCTTAGATTATCCCGGAATTGGCCCAATGCACGCACACTTAATTGATACAGGAAGAGCCGAGGCAGTTAGTATTACAGATGACGATGCTTTAAAAGCAGCTTATTTCTTAACTAGAACAGAAGGCATTATTCCTGCTTTGGAATCTGCTCATGCTTTTGCTGCTTTTGACCATATTCAGTATAAGGAAGACGATGTGATTGTCGTAAATTTATCTGGTCGTGGCGATAAAGATTTAAATACTTTTATTCAACATATTGAAAAATACGGGTAGTATTATTGTTTACTCGTTACTTTAAGGCAAAATAAATTAATAAAGTGGTCATTTTGAGGAAATATTTTTTTTCTAGACAAGGCATGAAAAAGTGTAAGCTTTTGAACCCGAAGGGATGGGAGGCTTACAGACATAGCACCGCTATGGCGTCCCGATAGCTATCGGGATTCAACGCAGTATAGGGAAAAAAGAT
>CALDTJ010000306.1 GCA_937924145.1 uncultured Saprospiraceae bacterium | reverse complement strand
CTCAGTTTTTGCCAAAAATTCTTTTCATAGCAGGGCTACGGAAATAATTTTTGGTAGAAAATGAGGGCAAAAGAAACCGTCCAAACCAGCCCGCTGACGCAGTCGGGCGGGTGGCGGAGTTATTGTTTTGCCGTTACTTAGTTCATTTTCTCCATATACTCATTTTAGTAAAAAAAATCGTAGGATAGAGTAGAATTCCATAATATACCCTAACTAGTATATGCATCCTAAAGGAATACCATCCTATAAGTTCAATTTGATACTGAAGTAAAAAATGGGCAGGTAATTTTTTCCTTACCCTCCAATTGGACCTAGTTCTACCCCTTCTGAGTAAGCTACTTTGATATTATTTTCACTAAATGCCTTTTTGATCCTACCTAGGGTATCATAAGTGGCATCCCAATAATCATCTGGATTAATAAAAGGACGAATAGCAAGTACAACATTATGACTATCATAGCTTTCTATACCTACTTCTGGTGCTGGATCATTGACAATATTGGGAACATCTTTTAGGGCTTCTAAAATGATTTTTCTTACTCTAGGAAAACTTTCTTCGTAAGGCATTGTCACATTCAATTCTAATCGGATGTTTCCTTTTGTAGAGTAATTAGTGATAACATTATCGGTCACTTGACCATTAGGTACAATAAGCGTTTTTTTACCAGGAGTAACCAAAGTGGTATTAAAGATTTGGATCGCTTCTACTTTGCCAAACTGCTCCGCTACTTGTACCCAATCACCGACTTTATAGGGTCTAAAAAATACAATCGTCATCCCCGAGGCAAAGTTCCCTAAGAATCCTTGTAATGCCAAACCAACTGCAAATCCTGCCGCCGCTAAAATGGCTACCAAAGAGGAGGCATCGAACCCAAGCCGCCCCGCTGCAACAAGCAATACAACTCCTTTCATTGCGATATCTAAGAAAGAAGCAAAGAAAGAAGTGATTTCTTGTGCGATTCCTGTTCGATCTAAGGCTAACTTTGCCACCTTATTGATTCGTTTGATAAGCCAGAAACCTATTATTAGGATAGCAATTGCTGCTAATATTTTAGGAACAAAAATAATGGCGGCATCTGTAGCCCATGTCAAATACTTTTCGTAATTATCCATATTGTTGTTGATTCAATAATTAATTTTAGATTCAGTCTGCAATATAATTTAATTGTTAGGGATAAATTTCTTTCTGAAAATATTTTTTTATTTTTAAAATGAATTTTTAAGTGTTTATTTCTCGAACCCGCAAGTTATTTAAAAAAATATCTTCTGTGTAAATGAAATACTTTGCAAGGTTTTTGATAACTAGAAGTTAGAAGTACTTTATCCTTGGCTTTAATTTAATATTGGCTTCGGAATTATTTACTTTTGGACTACTATTTACAAGATGCAATTTTACCACCACTAATTATATGTTCGAATTTCTATTAACTCATAATAACACAGACAATCCTACTGCATTAGGTATCCTAATCACTGTTTTGTGCTCCTTTTTTCTGTCCTCAGTTATCGTTTTTACTTACGAATTGACCACCAAAGGCATTCATAGACCTGTACATTTTTTACAGTCAATGGTCTTGATTTCTATTGTTGCTGCTACGGTCATGCAAGCTATTGGAGATTCATTGGCAAGAGGTTTGGGGATGTTAGGTGCTTTGGCTATTATTCGGTTTAGAACGGTTTTGGACAATCCTAGGAATATGTCTTTTATGTTTGCGGCATTAGCAACAGGTATTGCTTGTGGGGTCTTTGGATTTACGATTGCTTTTATCGGTACTTTTGGTTTTTGTATTGCGGCAATTATACTACGTTTTTCTCCGCTATCAAATACGGACGAACTCACAGGTTCTTTAAAAATAGAAATTCCCAAAGATAGTGGCTTAGAAGAGAATATTACTAAAGTATTAGGGGAATATTGTGATAAATATGTCTTAGATCAAATGCGTTTTTTGAATCTTAGAAAAACGGGGAAGATTAAAGATGTTGCGGGTAATGTAATAGAGGAAAGAGAATTAGAAAATCTAAAAGAATTGAATTATTCTGTTCGACTTAAAAGAAATAAAACGATGGGGGCTTTTGCCGACGATTTGGAAAAATTGCCTGATTTGAGAGATCTAAGACTTAAATTTGGTAAAGAAAATGTGCGTTTATAATGAGGTATTTTAATGTTTTTTATGTGTTGGTGATTTTGGTCGGACTTGCCTTATGGCGGATCAATGTTTCTATGAACAAGACGGTCGTTACATTTTATGGCTTTGCCGAAAATAAGGAGACCGAGATAAATTTCAACTATTCTGTTGCCATCGGTCAGATTCATGTGATACCTGGTCAAATGGTGAAAGAAGGTACTCCTTTGTTGGATATCTATCGCATCCAATCGAAAGAAACACTGACCGATCAGCCGTATCGAATTAGTGAATTAAATGCTAAAGCAAGAACGTGGATAGTAGAAAAAGAAGGAGATATTAAATTAATTGAATCAAAACAACGCTTACGATTAGCAGAAATCGCTAGGGATATTGAAAAATTAGAAGAAGAACAAAAATTTCAAGCTTCTTTGTATGATGACCTCAAAAGTGTCAAACCCAAGAATGGGAGTTATTCGCCGATAGCAGCTAAGATAAAAGCCTTAAAAAAAGAGAAAACTTTGGTCATTGAGAACTTTAATCAAGAAATTCAGAATATTCAGAATGAGATTAAAATTGGCAACAGTCCTTATAGAGCCGAGATAGACCGACTGCAAGCCGAACAAGCTTTCGATGCGGCTAACAAACAAATTGATATTCAACTCACAGCGCCATCGGATGGCCTTATTGGAAATATCTATTGCAAAGAGGCGGAGCATGTACCTTCTTATAAGACCTTGGTTTCTTTTTATGAGCCGAACCCTTCTTTAGTTAAAGGTTTTGTACAAGAGGATTTGATTCTTCATGTTGCCTTACAAGATTCTTTTTTGATTCGCTCAGCTAAAGATCCAGCCACTTTTTGCTATGGTATCGTTACAGGATTAGGATCTAGAATTGTGGAAATACCAGAACGGTTGCGGAAAATGGCTGATTTTAAAACTTATGGTAGAGAAATATCTGTTAGCATTCCTAAACAAAATAATTTTTTACAAAAGGAGAAAGTAATTTTAGAATTTATTAATCCACCAGAAGGGATTAATCAGACGACTCGTAGAAAGCCCTTGGTTGATTTGAAAACGGGAGATTGATAAAGTATTTTTTTGAGATGAGTAAGCCTATTCTTTTGTTCCTTTGCGGTTCAAAAAAAACGAAGCGCTTTGTTTTGTATTATTCCACTAAATAAGATGATGTTCTATAAATTTTCACTACTCTTTATTTTAGCATGTGTTGTTACTGACGGTTCCGGACAAAGTACGTTTAGTGTACAAGATTATTTGAAAAATAGGGTAGCGGAACTAGATAACTTACCTGAAAGTAGTTATCAAAATAAAACGTTTACGTCAAGTTGGATAGATGGAATAGATATTCGGACAGAAACGGATGAGTATCAATTTAGTCAACAACGATATACTTTCAGAGTTTCCCCCAATACACCTAAGGTGCGCACTGCTCAATCAAACTTGCATCAATTATATTTAAAGAAAGCAGCATTAAAATCGACCCTTTTACAAAATGATTTTATAGAAATAGCCTACGAGGAGGTATTAGATTTTTATGAAGCATTTCAAAAACTAACGATCAAAGAAGAGTTATTAGCGGTACTGGAAGACCAAGAGCAGGTATGGCGTAAGTTAAGTCAACGATCTAGTGAATTGCCTAAAGATTGGTTAGAAGTGCAAGAGGAAATAACTCGATTACAGGTTGAAATATTTAAAGAAGAGGCAGCACTTAAAATCTGGCAAGCTGATGGTATTTGGCTCAATTGGAAAGATTTGTTGCCCGTAGACAGTCTTTTTCAGCAGATTAGTAAGGAGGAGCGCTCTAAATTTCATTTGCAAGCACAAGAATACGATGTAAACAATCTTATTATTGAAAGAGAGGAGGAGTTAGAACGTGCTGAACAGAAAAAATTATTAGATTTTTTCCAGATTGAGTATAGTGGGCCACATACAGATGCATTTAGAGAACGAGTTTCGCTAACTGCTGCTTTTCGGTTACCTTATTCGTCTAGTCGGCAATTGAAAATGGAAGAAATTGCTATCGAAAAGGAAATTCTTCAACAAGAGCGATTAGCCGAAAAACAATTAGGTACTTATAAAGAAAAGGCAAGTAGGAATCAGATGAATTTGCTGATCCAAGAGTTAACTTTTACGAAAAAACAAACGGCTGAACAAGCTGCTTTGCTATTAAAATTAGCCAATAAGCAAAGTGAAAAAGAGGGAGGAAATCCTTTGATTCTTTTGTACCAACAAGAACAACAACTTAAAAAAGCCTTGGATATTCTAAAATTAGAAATGGATATTTATCAGGAATACATAGACTATTTAAAGTTGACAGAGCAACTTTATCAACCTGATTTCTACACTTTATTGACAAAATAGGATAACTGACTTGTATTGTCATAATTGCTACCTACCTCAAGTAAAGAAGCTTAGTACCTTGCTTTACTGGAAGAATTCCTTTAAATTGAAATTCCTTCCACCCCTTTAATTATTTGGCGAAAATAGGCTAGATCATTTTATTACCTACCCCCTAACAATACTTTTAAAAATAACAAAACACTTGTTTCATCGTAAACGGAATTAGTCCGCCCTTACCTCCTCTTTTACCCTCTCAAACACATTCCTGCAAACAAAGAAACAGGGTTTAATTTAACAATTTAAATCTTAGCAATGAACTTACGCTTACTTCAAACAAGCTGCTGCTTGCTTTTATGCAGTCTTAGCTTTACTACCATTTTTGCTCAAGATTCGAGCAGTCTTTCCAAAAAATATCCTAAAAATTCTAAAGTACTCTATCGGACGATCAAAGTGAAAAAGGAGATTGGTCATATTGTCGTCAACATTGATGAAGAACAATCTTTTGAGTACGATTACTGGGAAGGAGATGCTATTTTAGTGGAACAAGAAATTTATCTCGAAAATGCTCCAAATAGTGTTTTTAATGAATTGATGCGTAAAAAAAGGTATAAAATTAGTGAGAGTTTTCAAGCCAATGTTTTGGTCTTACAATATCAAGGAAAAAGTACTAAAGACCTACAAGTAAATTATAAGGATGTAAATGAAAGAGTCCATTTGAAACTACTTGTTCCCGAAAAAATGGGCGTGGAGTTGAAACGTAAGATATAGAGATTATTAGAAGTTATTGAAGGTTATTATGGGCGAACTCTACGATTTAGCAGCAGTAGCCAATAATAACCTCCAATAACACGAAGTAATAACTTCAAGTAACCTTTAAAAAGCTGCGGCTCCCGCCTTAACTGCTGCCACTTCCTTTTGGATATCTGCTTCATACCATTCACTTAACTGTCTACACATTGGGCCGAATTGACCATCGCCAATGACTCTACCGTCGA
The DNA here is from genome assembly GCA_937924145.1 of uncultured Saprospiraceae bacterium. Taxonomy (GTDB): domain Bacteria; phylum Bacteroidota; class Bacteroidia; order Chitinophagales; family Saprospiraceae; genus JAFMDF01. The sequence continues at coordinate 21,902 of CALDTJ010000306.1, read as the reverse complement.
TTTTAGTGACAGGTGTCAATCCCCCAAAAGTACCAGTTACAAAAGCCTCGTCTGCTCCATATACATCAAAAAGTGAGAAATTCTTTTCATAGACGGGAATGCCTTTTTCTTTACATATTTTTACGAAAGTACCTCTCGTGATGCCATTCATACAGTATTGGCCTGTAGAAGTCCACACTTCACCATCTTTGACCATAAAGAAATTGGTAGCATTACAGGTTGATACGAAACCATTGATATCTAACATCAAAGCCTCATCGCAGCCAGCTTCAATCGCTTGGACCAATGCCATGACTTCGTGCAATTTGCTATGACAATTTAATCTTGGATCTAAATAATCTGGAGATCCTCTCCGAATGGTACTAGTGAATAGAGTCACCCCGTTTTCTTTACTTTTGGGTGATGCTGCTTTATGCTCTGCTATAATGACCAAATTAGGACCGCTGATGGTCAAACGAGGGTCTTGCGAAGGCGTTTTTTTGATGCCTCTAGTTACCATGAATCTACAGTGAACATTGTCATGCATCTTATTGGCGTTTAATACCATCCATATTTTTTTTACTAATTCTGCTTTGGTCATGCCTAAATCCATCCCAACCGTTGCTGCACCTTGCCACAATCGGGCTAAGTGTTCTTTCAAATGAACCAAAACTCCATCGTGCAAGCGCAAAGCTTCCCATATACCATCGCCAACTAAATAACCGCTATCAAAGACTGATATTTTGGCCTCGTTTCGTGGAAATAATTCGCCATTTACATAGATAAGCACATTTTCATTACGTTTGTCTGGAAGTGCATTGTGTGTACCGTGAACCATCTGATATTATTAATTTAGGTGTTGTCAAAGGACGCAATTTAATAGTAAAAAATTAAAGTTTGAATTTTACCATAATAAATCGAGTACATTTTAGAAAAATAGGACTTAGATAAGTAAGACGATTGAAATAACGATTGTTTTAAAAATAATCAAAAATGAATTTTAAAGAAATTTCCTTGCTTTCTCTAATGTTATGTCTAATCCTTTTTTCTTGTGGAGACGATGATGCCACCACCACAGAAATGGAAGAAGAGAATCCTACGACACCAACTACCTTACACGATGCTTTTGCTGAATTTGATTCAGACAGTTATACAATTATGCTTGATGGCGATGAGGTTGTCTTAGAAACGGATGGCTTACCAAATCATACTTCACCTTATTGGTCAAACAATCATCCTTTATTTGTAGAACCAACGGTTACTTCTTTCGAAAAGATGGCACCTGGGAATATTGATGATTTTAATGGCTCTTACACCTTGAGAGTACCTGCGAGTCCTACTAAAGCGAGTAGCACAAGTGCTACTGGTTTAGGCGCTATTGGTTTGGCAATTAGCGGCTCTGTGATATACAATGATGAAGAAGGACCTAATGTTCCTTTAGAAGGGGCTATTGGATCATTAGACTTTTCGGGAGCACATACTGGCCCACAAAGTTTCCATTATCACTTAGAACCAACTGCTTGGTCACAAGACGATGATAAGTTAATTGGTATTATCGCTGACGGATTCTTTTTATATGGTAGAAAATGCAATGCTATGGGAACATACCCAACTGATTTAGATGCATCAGGTGGTCATTCAAGTACTACGCAGCACACTGCAATACCAGAATACCATTATCATATTCAAAATGAAACGTATTTAAATGCTTATTACATCTTGTTTCCAGAAGATTATCAGGGGACGCCAGCTAGAATTAATTAAGATGCGTTTTCAATTATGTTCTCCCAATTATCAGTTGCTCACTAAGCAATTGATAATTGGTTGTTGCTGTCTTTTCCTTTTAAGTTGTGGAGAGCTGAAAGAATCAGGTGCTATTGTTATCCCTCAAAAAGAAATGTTAGCATCTGACCTAGAACTTCGTGCGAACGAAGGCTTGGTTTATCATCTGCATCAACCTTTTTCGGGCTATTCGATTAAGCACTATCCGAACGATACTTTAGCCGAAAAGATCGCCTACATTCAAGGAAAAAAGGAGGGATTGTACCAAAAATGGTATCCTACTGGCGTACTGAGTTTTGAGTCAAATTACCAGAAAGGGCGCAAACATGGTGTCTCCAGAACATGGTGGAAAAATGGCGCATTGCGATCTGAATCATATCACCTTATGGGCGTGACGAATGGCAACCAAAAACAATGGTATAAAAGTGGACAACTATTCAAATCCATGAATATTGTTGATGGAAAAGAAGAAGGCATACAGCAAGCATGGCGAGAAAATGGCAAAATTTATAATAATTACGAGGCAAAAAATGGACGTATTTTTGGCCTAAAACGAGCAAATCTTTGTTATGAATTGGAAGAAGAATTGGTTCAATATTAGTTCCAAGTATCGGACACTTTCAAAGTGTCTGATACGTAAAAGCTATCAGTTACCTTTTGCAGCAAAAACTCTATTTATACTAAGCTTATTTATATTAACTAGCTGTCAAAAAACGACGCAAAAAGAGAGTAGGGTAGACACCTTACCTTTTTATGAAGAGGCAACTTTTACGCCTGTTTGGTTAAGCCCCACGAGCGAGAAACTAGCGAATTTTCATCAAATCCCCTCTTTTGAATTAAAGAATCAGAATGGGCAAGCAATTACGGAGAAAACCTTTGCTAATAAAATATACGTTACTGATTTCTTCTTTACATCTTGCCCCGGTATTTGTCCTAAGATGACCAAAAATATGGGGTTTTTGCAAGAGGTATTTTTAGAAGATGAGGATGTTTTATTACTTTCTCACTCTGTTACGCCTGAATTTGATTCAGTAGCTGTTTTAAAAAATTATGCTTTAGATAAAGAAGTGCTAGATGATAAATGGCATTTAGTCACAGGCGATCGAGATGCTATTTATGGATTGGGTAGAAACGCCTATTTTGTAGAAGAAGATTTAGGTTTGGAGAAAGATCCTGATGATTTTTTGCATACTGAAAATTTTGTCTTGATAGACAAGAATCGGCACATTCGAGGTATTTATAATGGATTGAATAAAGCGGCTATTCAGCAATTGATTGCGGATGTGGCAACTTTGAAGAAAGAAAACCAATATTAATTTTCAGAAGAATTGTGCTTTAATTTTTTGAATAAAACATAGATTTCCTTTTGCTCTTCTTTGCTAAGGCTTACCTTTTTTAAAAAATCTTTTTTTGCATACTTTAAAGCTATTTCCTGTTTTTCTGTTTTAATAGTTTTAAGTAAGGCTTTGATTTTTGCTACTTTAACTTTAGTCAATTCCTCTATTTGTTTGAGAGACAGTATTGGATGTTTTGTTAATAATTGGAGTAAATTGATAAAGGACAAAATAATTTTACCCTCTATTTTGCCTTCTATTTTGCCTTCTACTCGACCTTCTGCCCTTAGCATTTCTAGAGTACTCATAGCCTCAGATTTTGTGGTGAATGATAAATTTTCTAAAATCTCTTTTACTTCTTTGGTTGACCGTTGTACGATTGCTGTAAAATAAGTCATAAAGGTGTACAAGTGGTCTCTATCTACTAATTCAAAAATAATGGAATATTCTTGCTTTATCAAGTTTTGTGGATTAAATCGATGAGCCATTGCCATCATAGCACTTCTGAAAAATGCTACTTCAATAGCTAATAATTTTTCAATTGGCTCTGTTCTTATATTTTTGAAAAGGAAATCAAAACTTGGTAAAAAACGCTGAAAAAATTCAAATTGCGGATGTGAACTAAAAAGTTCGTGAACAGTTTTTGGCTGCCAATCTACTTTACCATTATAAAAGATCAATGGGATGATTGGTTCAAGCTTTCGATCTTTTTCTTTTGACAATTTATACAAGAATTCAAAAATATACAGTCCTACTTGTATTGCTACATTTTCCTCAGGTTCTAGTTTGTGTTCCCAAATTAGGGAAAAATAAAAATGTTGGTCTGTACCCTTTAATTGGCAACGATAGATAATATCTGACTTGAAAATCTTTAAATTAGAACGAATAAACTCGTCCACTTCAGGAGTTAAGGTGTCTAAGTCAGCAATGGCTGCAATTTCGGGATAGAACGTTTCTAAGTTGGCTCTAGCGTTCTCTACTTCTGACATCACTTTCCTGAAAAAACGATCATCAGGTTGAAATATTTTTTTTTGGTCTTTTTTATCGTTTGATTGACTCATAGCTTGGCGTGTAGTTTGTTCTCAATAAGTATTTGCCAAATCTAAGCTATGAAAATATTTTGTTAATCCAAATTCTTGGTTAATTTATCTTGTATCCAGTTTTTTACATATTGTTCTGTTTGGTCAATTGTTAGATTAGTCGTATCAATCAAATCAATTTTTGGGGTTACTTTATCATGGAATTTTTTAAACCACTCATTAAATTCTACTTGTGGTTTCCAATAGCTTTCCGTATCACAACCTCGCCACTTTGGACGAGCTTTTAAGCGTTCGACCAATAGTCTACTATCACATACTAAAGCTAAATAATGTAGGCCGTCAAAATATCTTTTTTCTAAGCTTTTTTCAACGTGTTCGGGAATATTACAACCCACTTGTAAAACTGATTTACCATTCTGATGAATATTTTTAGCAATTCTTAATGCTAATTCAGATACAGGCATTTTATCAAATGGGAGGATGTCATTCTCTAATACTACAACATCTTTGCAGTTCTGTTGTATTCGTAGACCGATTGTCGATTTTCCTGCTCCACTAGCACCTGTAAGAAATAATAAAGGACGTTTTTGAAAAGGATGGGCGTTTTGACAATGACTACAAATAGCTACGGTTTTACTTTTTTCAATGGTAACTTTTTTATCTACTTGATACATTCCGCAGTTGGGACAAACATTAAACATAAGTACTATTTTTTTCTAGTACAACCGTCAACGTTTATTATTAAGTTCCTTATTTGCACAGATTGTAGAAATTGACTTTGTTTAAACCAAAGCATCATACAAAATCTCAATAGGATGCAGCCCTTTTCGCCCTGTCCCATCCGTTATTTGATGCCGACAACTGGTCCCCGGTGCAGCAATAATTACGTCTGGTTTAGCCTGCCGAATCGCAGGAAATAATACCAACTCCCCAATCTGCATACTCACTTCATAATGCTCTTTTTCATAACCAAATGACCCTGCCATCCCACAGCAGCCAGATGGAATGACTTCTACCGAATAATTGTGAGGTAAGCCCAATAACCATGCGGAATGTTCTACACTAGAAAGAGCCTTTTGATGGCAATGACCGTGGAGTAAAACTTGTTTGTGGTCTTTAGTAAATTGGTCAGAAGTGATATTTCCAGATTTAATTTCATGGGCAATGAACTCATCAATCAGCAATACATTTTTTGCCAAATCTTTTGCCTTTTGCCTATCTTTTTCAGCAACTAAACGAGGATATTCATCTCTAAAACTCAGAATTGCAGATGGTTCAATACCGATTAAAGGAGTATCTTCAGAAATAATTGAACTAAAAATATCTACGTTTTCAATAGCTACTTTTTGTGCCATTGGCAACAAGCCTTTTGATAAGGCTGCTCGTCCACTTTCGGGATGTGCGATCATTTTTACTTCATAGCCCAATCGAGTCAATAATTGGATTGATTTTATGCCTATTGGCGTATCATTATAGTTGGTGAATTCATCACAAAATAGATAAACCAACCCTTTTGATTTGCCCTTATTTTTTAAAATGGAACTGTTCTTTTTATACCAACTTCGTAAAGATATTTTTTGAATTTTTGGTAAAGACCGTTTTGGGGCAATACCCAATATCTTTTTTAATAAAATACCACTAGGTAGTTTATTATTTAGGAAATAATTGCTAATTGATGGAGCAAACGATCCTAATTTATTCAACCGATTAATATTCGCAAAAGCCTTAGCACGCAATGGCACCCCATTACTCTGATAATATTGATGCAAGAACTCTGCTTTCAAACTAGACATATCTACATTGGAAGGGCACTCAGAAGAACAACCTTTACAGGAAATGCATAAATCCATCACCTCCTTAATTTCTTTATGATTGAATGGATTCGCATTGGTACTTTCAGTTAAAAAAGTTCGTAAAGTATTAGCTCTTGCTCGAGTAGTTTCTTTCTCATTACGGGTCGCCATATAGCTCGGACACATCGTACCGCCTGATAGTGGTAACTTTCGACAATCCCCCGATCCATTACATTTTTCAGCTAATTGCAAAATCCCGCCTGTATCCGAAAAATCTAGAATCGTTTCAAAAGTTGGTGTGGGCTTATTGGGTTCATAGCGCATCACCGTATTCATCGGTGGCGCATTGACTATTTTATTAGGGTTGAAAATATAGTCCTTATCCCATGCAGATTTTATTCTTTTGAACAACTCATAGTTTGCTTCACCGACCATCATCGGGATAAATTCTCCTCTTAATCGACCGTCCCCATGCTCTCCACTTAAGGAACCACGATACTTTTTGACCAACTTAGCAGATTCTAGAGAGATTTCTCTAAATTGTTGATTGCCTGCTGCTGTTTTTAAATTTAGGATTGGACGTAAGTGAATTTCTCCTGCCCCTGCATGGGCATAATAGATACTTTTTTGTCCAAAACCTGCCAACATTTCTTCAAAATCACTAATGTAATCCGCCAAATCTTCTAATGCTACCGCAGTATCTTCAATGCAGGTCGTCGCTTTTTTATCGCCAGGGATATTAGACAATAAGCCCAGTCCTGCACTTCTTAATTTCCAAACTTTTTGGGTGTTAGGTGGATAGACTTTTGGATAAGCAAATCCCGAATTTTTACTTTTCAAATCTGCGATCAATGCATCTGCTTTTGCCTCCGCCTCGGCTGCCGTTTGCCCTCTAAATTCCAGCATCAAAACACCTTCTGGATCGCCTTCTATAAAAAAACGATTTTTGCTTTGTTCGATATTATCTTTAGTACAGTCTAGAATGATTTTGTCCATCAATTCACAGGCAGCTGGATTGTGCTGCATGGCAAATTGAGTCGCTTTCATACTTTCGTTAATCGACTTAAAATGTGCTGCTACTACAATGTCATAAGGTGGAGGTAGTGGATCGACGTGGATTTTTATTTCTGTGGTAAAGGCTAAAGTACCTTCTGAACCACAGAGTAGTTTGCAGAAATTGAATGGATCAGGCGAAGTCTTTCCAGCACTTGGAGTGCTGGAAAGACTAAAAGTTGGAATGCTGGAAAGGCTAGAGCTAAACGGCTTCATTTTCAACAAATAATCCACCGCATACCCCGTATTCCGCCGATGAATAGAAGGTTTTGGAAAGTTTTCAATAATATTTTGCTGAATGTCAGTTTGACTTAATTCATGATAAATATGCTGATAAATCTGCCCTTCTAAATTCGTCTGCGCTTTTTTCTTCTTAAAAGTAGCTAGATCCATTTCTTTAAAAACAGCCGTTGAGCCATCACTCAATACAGTTTTTAACTCCAAAACATGTTCTCTCGTAGTGCCATAAACAATAGAAGTCGTACCACTAGAATTATTTCCCACCATCCCGCCAATCATTGCTCGATTAGCCGTAGAAGTAATAGGACTAAAGAAAAAGCCATGCGGTTTTAAAAAGTGATTCAATTGATCTCTAACAACGCCAGGTTGTACTCGAACCCAGCCTTCTTCGGCGTTGATTTCCAGTATTTGATTAAAATATTTAGAGACATCTACTACGATTCCATCACCCACACATTGACCTGCCAAAGAAGTCCCTGCTGTTCTTGGAATGATAGAAGTTTTGTGTTGTCTAGCAAATTTTATCAAGGTCTGAATATCTGCCTCCGTTTTTGGTAAAGCGACTGCCAACGGCATTTCTTGATAGGCAGAGGCGTCAGTGGCGTATAAAGTACGCATAAGGCTATCGAAGTGCAATTCACCCGATAATTTTTCAGCTAGTTCGGTTAGTTCTTTTGATAGAGGGTGGTGTGTCATTTCATTATATTGTTCTTGATGCTGAAAGACCCGCCTGCCCGAATGCTCAGGCGGGCGGGTCTTTCTGCGTCAAAAAAATTATTGCATTATCAAATCTAATTCTTCTTTAATCACTGACCAAGCAGCAGAATAAGGAGAAACCATATCAAAATGACCTGCACCTTCTACGGTTACTACTTTTACAGTAGTTCCTTTAGTTTTTGCCTTAGCAGCAAAAGTATCTCCTTGTGTTGTTGGGACAATATTATCCAATTCTCCCTGTATTAAAGTCATTGGAATGTTAGAAGGAAGTAAGTTGATTGGACTGCCTTTATAATACCTAGCGTCCAATCCTTTTTGGTCACCTTTCAATAATTTTGCGACAGCAGTACTACAATCATTACCTAATGCATCATAACTTTTTAAATCAGTAATGCCTGCCAAAGACACTACACCTTTGATCGGTAGTGGATTGGCATTATGAAGCCGGCTACCTTTCGGTAAATTTTGCTGAGTAGCTAACCACAGCGCCAGATGCCCACCTGCCGAATGCCCCATGACCACTACATTTTCAAGATCCAATGGATAAATATCTGCCAAAGTCCTAGCGAAATCAACACTCTCTTGAATATCCGTAAAAGTATTCGGATATCCGCCACCTTCGTCGCCTACTCTGCGATATTCAGGCGTCCAAACCGCATAACCATCTGCTACCAAATCCGCACAAGCATTAGAAACATAATCCAAATTATAATCAGACAACCAACAACCTCCATGAATAAAAATAACCAATGGAAAAGTATCTAATTCCAGAGGTGTTCGAAGTTCTCCGATTTGTAATGCCTCTTCTCCATAAGGTACTTGATAGTCGAAAGGGATTTTTTCAAAACTATTTATTTCACTCCAAGGCACTTGATGGGTGCTATATTTTTTGTTGTCCATTGAACTAGGTTTGATTGGAGTTGTTTTTTCGGTAGCCACCTTTGTTGTTGGACTAGTAGAATTACAGGCAAAGAGTAGCCCGATTATTGCAATAGAAAAAAGGTATTTTGATTTAAGCATTGATTTTATTTATGGCGAAATAGTACATTTGCGTTGATAAACGTAAAAATAGTGACTTATTCATTAGTAAATTCGTTTATATTAGGAACTTTATCAATATTAGTACCAATAAGATTTAGAAGGAAAGATTGAAGAGAGGTACTATTTTTATTTATCATTTTAATTTTCATTAATAATGTTGATACAAAGATTTAGAGGAAAAATTCATCAAGTAAAAGTAACAGAGGCGCAATTAAACTATGTTGGTAGCATTACCATTGACGAAAACTTGATGGATGCAGCTGGATTTTATGAGGGCGAGAGAGTCCAAATCGTTAATAATAATAACGGTGAACGCTTTGAGACTTATACTATTATAGGTGAAAGAGGTTCTGGTATCATCTGTTTGAATGGCGCAGCAGCTCGAAAAGCGCAAGTTGGTGATGTCTTAATTATCATTGCTTATGGTTGGATGACGCCAGAAGAGGCTGCGAAAGTTAAGCCACAAATTGTTTTCCCTGATGAAAATAATCAAGTGCCTAAAAAAGCTAAGAAGAAGAAAAAGAAGAAGAAATAGCTTAATGAACTAAGACCACTTACAAAATAGCCAAATGGAACAAATTCTAGATGATTTTTCACAGGAAAACAATGATACCCTAAAAGATTGGGCAACTTTTGTCCAGTCTCCACATGATACCTATTATGTAGAGAAGTGGATAGCGATAGAAGATAATGGAAAAGATTCGTTTAATATTGGAGCATTTTTCTTCGGTGCTTTTTGGATGCTTTATCGAAAAATGTACAAGGAATCCATTATAGTAATGATGCTTATTCTTTTAGAAACTTACCTTGAAGGCTATATTATTTCGATTTTTGAATGGTGGGAATATGAAGTGGTCCTAAATTTAATTTCTAGTTTGACCATAGCCACTGTCATTGGTTTTTTTGGAAATCGATTATATCTAAATAGCACCAATCAAAAAATCAAAGAACTCAAAGTTATAAATAGGGAGCAGTCTGCTTATCAGTCAGTCCTAGCATACGTCGGAGGAACCTCATGGGCTGCTGTGGCTATTGGCTTTTCGTTATACTGTTTATTTTTCTTCATTTTATATAGTTTAGAACTATAGCATCTTCTAGTTTCTACTCTCATTACCTCATAACCTTTTTACCTCATAACCTTTTTATTACCTTTTTTCCTCATTTTCTCCATTTAAGAACCTTTGTCCAACTCCTAAGAACTTCTGTCCATTCTTTTAGGTCACTTTTGCCTGCATCTTTGTGGTATAATTAATTTAATAACAAACTTTAAAAATTAACCTTAAAATTAAATATCATGAAAGAGATTAAAGATGTAAAAACGTTCAACGAAATTGTAAGCCAAGACAAGCCTGTATTATTAGACTTTTATGCGGATTGGTGTGGCCCTTGTCAGAAGCTTTTACCAACTATTGAAAAGCTAGCAGAAAAATACGAAAATGATTTTGTGATTCGCAAAGTCAATGTTGATACCAATCCTGCTTTAGCACAACAATTCAAAGTAAGAAGTATTCCTGCTTTATTTGTAATAAAAGATCAGAAAGTGGAGAAATCACTGATAGGTCTTCAGTCGCAAGCAGCGTTAGAAAAAGTAATTCAAGAATACCTAGTACCAGCATAGTATAGTGAAGATTAGCAAATAATATCCCCTTAAGGGCGGTTGTTTGTAGCAATCGCCCTTTTTCTTTTTAGAAGATAGAGCAGAGATTAGAGCAAAGAGACTATTCAATAAAAGTTTCTAGTCTATATTTTATATTTCAAAAACCCTTTAAAAATATGAATCATGAATAAGTTAAAATTCAATCAACAGCAACAACAAAATCAAGTACATGCCATCGAATGTGGCAATTGTTGGGGACACCAAGAATGGCAAGGAATGGTCTGCGATAAGTCCGAAAAGCGAACAGATAAGACACTCGACGGTTTTATCTTAAAATTCATCAAAAAATATCTGTAATTATGACCTTGCAATATGCCAAGAATACGCCTGTGGTAGAAGAAATTCTAGAAAAGCTAACAGAATTATCTTTGGCTCATAAAAAAGAAATTACTGCTGAATCTCAAACGCCTATTTTAATAGATGGAGCGCAAAAAATAAGTGGTAGAGAAGAAATATTAGAACATTTGGCACAGGTTCAAAGCGAATTAAAATATTGGCATTCTTGTGCATGGAAACCTTGAGGTTGGCAATAGGCTCCTATTTTTACAAAAGTGTAAAGATAGGAGCCTTAATAATTGGTAGTTTTTTTTGATAAAAGTCTCTATAAGGACAAGTCTATGATAAGTCAACAAACTTAATAACGTCTGCTGTTGTTTTCTTACCAAATTTGCTTTACATTTTCTATTATTATGGCACTGACAACAAAAGAAACATTTCTATTCCAAGATTTTAAAAGGCAAGAAAAAACGCCTTATTTTGAGTTGACTACACTCTCCGTAAGTACCTATTGCGTAGCCAATAAAAGTGAGATCTCAGATTCTTACAGAATCTATTGGATAGAAGATGGAACGGGTACTTATCAAATAGATTTTAATGAATTTACTATTGAAGGGTCAGGTATTTTTTGTTTGTCTCCAGGGCAAGTATTTACCGTACAATCGGAAAAAGTAAAATCTGCTTTTCAAATAGCTTTTGATCAGGATTTTTACTGTGTAGAGACTCATGGGAAAGAGATTGCTTGCAACGGCCTATTGTTCAATAATGTACATAGGGCAACTGCTATTTCGGTCAAAGAAGAAGAGAAAAGTACTTTTCAAAATATTGTGAATCAATTGATTACGGAATTGAAGAGTAAAGGCAGTGCTCATCAGGATATGTTAGAAACTTACTTACGGATGTTTTTGATACAGACCTTAAGATTAGTAGATAAGGAGGAGGCAACGACGCTGCCAATTACGCATCAGCAAGACCAATTAGCTCAAGATTTTATAGCTTTGGTAGAAAAGCATTTTAGAGCGGAACATACCGTTACAGGCTATGCCGAAAAATTATTTATTGCTCCCAAGTCATTGACGAAAAGATTGAGTGCGCTAGACTATCCAAGCCCTTCCCAAATTATTAAGGATCGTTTGATTCTAGAGGCAAAACGACAATTGAAGTTTTCTAATAAAACGGTTAAGGAAATTGCTTTCGAATTGGGATTTGATGACCCGGCCTACTTTTCTCGATTATTTTCTAAAGGGGTGGGAAGTTCGCCTGCTAAATATAGACAGTTGGAGTTAGCTTGATTATCAGTTATCAGTTGCGCTCGTAACCGACAACTGATAATCGACAACTGATCTCTACCCATTCAATGTCAAGAATCCACCATCAATCGGATAAAAACTACCCGTCACAAAACCAGCCTCATCTGAGCATAAATACGTAATTAGTTGAGCGACTTCATCGGGTTTACCCATTCGACCCATAGGTTGCGTTTTGGACAACACATCAAACATTTCTTTCTCTTTTCCAGGATAATTTTGTTTTAAATAACCATCTACAAAAGGCGTGTGAACGCGCGCAGGACCAACCGCATTGCATCGGATTCTATCGTGGATATAATCTTTAGCAACAGAAAAAGTCATCGTATACACTGCGCCTTTGGTAGCCGAGTAGGCGAATCTATCTTGTATACCAATCACGGAGGCAATCGACGCCAAATTAACGATAGAACCACCTTGTGATTTCTTCATATACTTCACTCCATAATGTAAACAACTGTAGACACTTTTGACATTTACAGCATATAGTTTATCTATATCATCTGGTGTTGTTTTTTCAACATTTCCAATATGGGCAATCCCTGCATTATTGACCAAAATATCTAGACTTCCTTCTTTTTTATAAATTTTTTTAAAGAGTTTGCCTAGCTTCTTATGCTTGGTCAAGTCAATATGATGGAAAACAGCCTTTCCTTTAGCATTTTTGATTTGCATGCTGACTCTCAGGCCATTGTCTTTGTCAATATCTAAAATATGAACAATGGCTCCCTGTTGAGCAAAGATTTTACAAATACTCTCTCCGATACCTTTTCCTCCACCTGTGACAATAGCCACCTTTTTTTTTAGACTAAAAAGCTGTTTCATAAATAAAAATTTAAGCGTTTTTTTTTTGCAAAAGTGTAGAAAAAATAAAGTCTTTTTTAGAAAAAAGGCTTTATTTTTTAGTGACTATGTTGAAAAATTCAGTCTTTATCTAAAAAACACTAGATTTGCTTAATTTAGCTGCTATTAAGTAATGAGCAAATAATAAGTTTGGCATTTGGAGCTAGAGACTCGCCCGCTGCGCAGTCGAACGGGTTTTGTTCCAAGACTAGGCATTTTTTTATTCGTTACTAGGTTGAATAGTTGCTGTTGGATAAATTTAGAAACACGAAATACTGCTAATTAATAATAGTCAATGAATCAATTACCAGACCTACTGGAAAATTTTGAACAAGCGTTAGACCATAGCATTGGGAAGACTTGGGAGGCCAAAAACCTACCCATCAATCTCGAAATCATGGCCAATGAAACTGCTAACCTAAGTAAAGCGTTAGTAGCAATAGGTGACTTTTGCCATCAAAAACTAACGGAGGAAGGAGGTGAATTAACAGAAAAAGAGCAATTTGAATATAATTGGATCACTTTTGAATGGGCGAATTTGGCAAAAGATTTCTTGATTCTATGGAGGGATATTCTATTCCAACAACAGAAAGGACAGATTGTAAGAATAGATAAACTAACAACGGCAGTTGCGCTACGAGAATTAAATATCCGATCACAAGAGACTCTGGAAAAAGCCATTTACGATTTCAAAGGTGATGTAGAAAGAGGGCTCAATATTCTATTAAAAAATAAGACTAAAAAAATAGCGGAATGGCGGTTGCAGCAGAATCCTTGGCCTGTCTATCGAACACAATTATTGGCAATGTCCGATCAGTGCGTTCGGATGCAACAGGACTACCGAGTACTACTGAATGTAGCAGCAAATTTTAATGAAATAGAAGATAAAATCTTAGAAACGGAGGCCTTTTGCCAAGAAGAAATAGTCTCTGCACAACGCATTGCAGCTAATACGATTGATGAAGTAGAAAAAGATACGATTCCAAAATTAGTTAAAATCGTAAAGCACCTAGAAGAATTAGAGGCGGGGATCAGCCTACCCAATCACTTTAATGGCTTTACGGATGCTTTGGAGCATCGAATTAACTCTATTGCGGCGAATTTAGATGTACCTGTTAATACCAACGGTGGCCTAGTTGAATTGAAGGATTTATCTTTCAAGCGGAGTACCAAACAGTGGTTAGATGCAGAGATATTGCCCATATTGTACGAAGTTTGGGAACTGACAGAGAATACGCATAATGGCTTGAAAATGGCCTTGATTAATATTAAAAATCGGGCGATCTTACTCAATACCGAAGAAAAAGAAGGACGGAAGGTTGATTTTAGCTTATCATCCATCGGTCAGCCTTTGCGAGTCTTTCAAAAAAACGCAGAGCTAGCAACCAAAAGTTTAGCAGATTTAAGAGTGTTAATTAATGAGCGATTATTAAATGATTTTAATGTCTCGGCGATTTATGATCCCAATCGAGCGTTTTTACCTGTACCGCTCCAAGCCTCCACTTTAAATGAGTTTCGGAAGGGACAAAATCGAGTGCAAAACCGAGTTGCCAATTGGTTTAATAAGCAATGGTCATCTGTACAAGATTTTAGGGCGAATGTAGAGCGAGAAGATGCCTTAAGTGATGCAGAACGAATCGTTCGCTTAATTCAAAGCCGTACAGGAGCAGTGAATAATAGCAATTATTCCAGTATTTTTCTGACAAAAGGCTTTATTGGAGAATCTTTTGCCGTTGGTCGAAAACGAGAATTGGAACATGCTAAATCTTTGATTGACAACTGGAAAGATGGATTTAGAGGAGCAGCCGTAATCACAGGAGAACGCTTTTCAGGTAAGACCATTTTGGGAGAATTAATTGCGAGCCAATTTTTTGATAATAATACGATACGGCTTTCGCCAAATACTTTGATAAAGTTGAACGGTCGCCGAATGACCACGGGGTTTGACTTAGCACCTGCTTTAGAATTTATCGTAAAACATGCGGATAATAA
This sequence comes from uncultured Saprospiraceae bacterium, assembly GCA_937924145.1. GTDB lineage: Bacteria > Bacteroidota > Bacteroidia > Chitinophagales > Saprospiraceae > JAFMDF01. The sequence goes on along the minus strand of CALDTJ010000306.1, from coordinate 6,848 downwards.
GCCGCCTTTGATTTGGATTGATGACTTAGAATTATGGTGGGACAATGATCTGCCACTCAGTCAAAATGTACGGACTTTGCGGAAATTTATTGATGGCCATGCTAGTAAATTGTTCTTCTTGGTATCTATGAGCAATTGGCTAAAAGCACATTTGGACTTATTTCACGAAACAAGTCGAGTCTTCCAAGCTGAAATCAATGTGGATAAAATGACCTTGCAAGAAATACGTGAGGCGATCATGATTCGACATGGAGCGACCCATAAGAAATTGATAGATAAAGATGGTGAGGCACTTTCTAGTGGTCAATTTTACAAAATCATCAATAAAATCTATCGGGCTACAGGTGGAAACATCGGAGAAATGCTCAATCGTTGGTCTAGTGCAACGGTTAAGGTGGATGAAGATCACGTTTCTCATAATGGAAACTTGAATTTTGGTTTACCCGATTTTATTAATCCTGATGTAGCCATTTTATTGGCTGCTATTATGATGGAAAAACGGACGAATGAGTATCGTTTAAGAAAACTTTTCGGTCCAGCCTTTAATGACAAGTATGCCCCAATTTTGCAAAGACAAATCGGTATTGGTGTATTAAAGCGACAACTAGATGGCTGGTTAGAAATCAATGATGTCATTGCCAATGATTTAGGTCATTTACTAGAGGCAAAAGGCTACTTAAAATATCATAGAAGTAATTAAGAAGTTATAAAGTTATTAGAGGTTATTATCCGTTCGTTCTAAGTGCTACATTTCCTAGTGGTACTATTGAAAGATTCCAATAACTTGAAAAAATAACTTCCAATAACCTCTAGTAACTTCCAATAATCTTAACATAATGGATCTTTGGTCTTTATATAGTTTTTCTTGGGGAAACTTTTTCCTAACTGCATTTTGGCTACTATTGCTTTATTTTGCATTGTATGTCTTGGAGGAAGTAACCCAGCGTCGGGCAGCCTCAGGCCGCTTTCAAATTCAATTTAAACGATGGTCACATCAAATATTCATCGTCTATGAATTATTAGCGATGGTGATTTTGGCAGGGATATTTGTGTTAATCAATCCTTATTTACACGGTATTATTTTACTAATCCTAGCAATTGGAAGTTTTCCATATCTGCGTAGTTATATCAGCGGTCGATGGATTCAATTTGATAATACAATTGTCGAGGGAGTCGAAATGAAAACAGCTGGTTTACAAGGAGTGGTGCTGAAAATGGATCGTACTAAGATGCGTTTGCAAACGAGTGAAGGCTTACATCATTTGAACTATTATCAGTTGCTGAACAATGGTTATACTTTGGTGTCAGGTGATGAAATAGGCGGTTATTACCATTTGGAATTGTCTCCACAAACCACTTTAGAAGGCATCAAAAATCATAGACTTCACCTATTGGATTTATTTGTCATGGCACCTTATGTAGATTGGCACCATAAACCAGAATTATTTGAAGACGATGATGTTCCGAATACCGTAGATGCTAGAATTTTATTGAGAGAAGAAAGTCATTTACATGAACTGATTGCTTTGATCCGAGAGTGGGGCTATCAGTGTAAAATTAGAAAAACGAAGTAGACTAGTTGCTAGTTCGAGTGTAACCAGCAACCAGCAACGAGCAACAAGCAACACAAAATAAATTCAATGAGTACTTTTTCAAATTTATCTTTTTTAGTTGGCGCAGGCATCACCTATGATCTGATTATAGCGGCCTCTGCGATTATCATTATCTCTTTTGTTTTTGGCGAAGTGGCTAAGAAAACAAGTATCCCTGCTGTTTTGATGTTGATGATTTTGGGGATTTTGGCAAAATTTGGTCTAGATAGCATAGGACAAGGAGACATCGAATTTCGACCAATTTTAGAAATATTGGGGACGGTTGGTTTAATTATGATTGTACTAGAGGCAGCCTTAGAGTTAGAATTAAAACGGGAAAAGCTCTTACCCATTGCTAAATCTATGTTGATTGCTTTGCTTGGTTTGATTGCCTCCGCCTACATCGCAGCCTTAATCCTACACCAATTTGTCGATGGAATGTCGATGACTACAGCTTGGTTGTATGCGACCCCTTTGTCAATTTTATCAAGTGCGATTATTATTCCGAGTGTGGGCGATTTGCGGTCAGACAAAAAGGAATTTCATATTTACGAAAGTACTTTTTCTGACATTATGGGCATCATGTTATTCTATTTTTTGACGGCACAAATTGATGCCTCGGCGGATATCAATGGTCAGATAGAAGAACACGGTGGTGGTGCTGCTGGATTTTTTATCAATGTAGCCTTGACCATAGTCATCTCGCTGATTGCCAGTTATTTAATTGTCTTAATCTTTCAGAATATTAAAAGCCATGTTAAGTTATTTTTATTGATAGCCGTCTTGTTGATGTTGTATGCTATTGGTAAAAAAATGCACTTATCTTCTTTGATTATCATTTTGATATTTGGCTTGTTGATTGCTAATATGAAACTGTTCTTTTCAGGGCCACTAAAGAAACTCTTGAATTATAAAGAGGCACACCATATTTACGAAGGTTTGCATATTATTACGATGGAAACGGCATTCGTTATTCGAACTTTCTTCTTCGTTATTTTTGGGATTACGATTGTTTTATCTTCTTTGGCAAATGCAGATGTAGCCATTGTTAGCGGATTAATCATTCTATCTATTTACGTCATTCGTTATATTATTTTGAAAATATTTATTGGTGATGATATTTTGCCGCAGTTATTTATTGCTCCAAGAGGTTTGATTACCATCCTATTATTTTATGCGATTCCAAAAGAAGTTGAAGTAGCTGGTTTTGAACCAGGTATTTTATTATTCACCATTATCGGAACGAGTTTAATTATGACGGGAGCAATGATTTATGATAAGAATAGAAGTGGTAAGGCAGTTAAAAATGCGTCGGGCGCACCAGTTGGTTATAGCCGTTGGAAAGCCCCTGCGGTGGTGCAGACGGAAGAAAAGTAGTTGAACCATATTTGTAAATCGTTAGTTATTCTATTAACTTTATTGCAAACTATAAATAATGAGTAATCCACTTGATATAAAACAACCATTTAGTAATATTCAATTAGAGTTACTAAAACTGTACTCAGAAAAAGTTTCTGATGAGGATTTATTGGCAATTAAGTCATTAATTTCGAAATACTTCCTAGAAAGAGCAAAAGACGAGGCAGATAAAATATGGAAAGAAAAAAATTGGAACTCTAAAGAATTACTGAAAAAACATCGACGTACTCCTTATCGGAAGCAGCAACCTTAAACTATGAAAGTTGTTTTAGATTGTAATATACTGTTTGTTTCCATTTCAAGATTTTCTGCCCATCATCCTATTTTTGCTGCTTTTGAAAATAAGGAATATGACTTAGTTGTTACCACAGATATTCTTCTTGAGTATGAGGAAATAATTGGGGATGAGATGGGCAATTTTGTAGCTGATAGCTTACTGAAAGGTATCAAAGAGGCCCCAAACGTACAGTACATACACAAGTATTTTTTTTGGGATTTAATTACAATAGATCCTGATGATAATAAATATGTTGATTGTGCAATTGCTGCGGGCGTAGACTATCTTGTAACAGATGATAAGCACTTCAAAATTTTAGCCAATATTCCTTTTCCAAAAGTTACAGTTATTTCTGCAGATGACTTTTTAGAAATGTTAACTGGTGAGCGTATTCCAAAACGTTCATAGTGTGTATTAAATTTCTTCTTATCTAAATCTCTAATGGATTCTTCCAATTTCTATCTAAAAAATAATCTTGCCCAGACCAATCCCTATATGATGGGCATTGACGTAGATTATGCCAAGGGTTTATACATCTACGATAAAAACGGCAAGCGATATACCGATTTGATTTCTGGCTTAGGCGTATCTGCCTTAGGACATGCCAATAAAGCTGTTAATGATGCACTAAAAGCGCAAATAGATCGACATTTGCACGTGATGGTCTACGGTGAATTTCGTCAAGATGCACAAATCCAATTGGGCAATTTATTAGCTAGTACTTTACCCGAAAAGTTAAATACCTCCTATTTTGTCAACTCTGGAACGGAGGCCAATGAGGCGGCATTAAAATTAGCAAAAAGAGTCACAGGTAGACAACGAATTATCTCTTTTCGAGGGGCATATCATGGTAGTACCCACGGCTCCCTTTCCGTCAGTGGCAACGAAACTAAAAAGCAACCTTTCCAACCTTTATTACCACAAATAAATTTTATCCACTTAAATCGGTACGAAGAGTTGCCAACTATAGATTTTACCTGTGCGGCAGTTATAGTGGAAACCATTCAAGGAGATGCAGGTATTCGAATACCTGAGCAAAAGTACTTAGAGGCTTTAAGAGCACAATGTGATAGAGTAGGGGCGATGTTGATATTTGACGAAGTGCAGGCAGGAATGGGGAGAGCAGGTACTTTATGGGCATTTGAGCATTACAATGTGGTTCCAGATATTTTGACTTTGGGCAAAGCTTTAGGGGCAGGTTTGCCCATTGGAGCATTGATTTCTGCTAGAGAAAATATGGAGCAGTTTACCTATGATCCAATACTTGGACACATTACTACTTTTGGTGGACATCCACTGATTTGTGCAGGTGCTCACGCTGGTTTGAAATACTTGTTATCCACTAATTTAGTCGCTGAGGCGAATGAAAAAGGGCAGTTACTACACGACATTTTAATCGCTCATCCGCTGGTGAAAGAAATCCGTTTTAGAGGATTATACTTTGCCATTGAGTTAGAAACAGCCGACATTGTACAAAAAATAGTAGAACGTTGTTTAGAAAAAGGTTTGGTTACCTTCTGGTTTTTGTCTTGCCCCAATGCTTTTCGATTAGCTCCACCTTTGGTGATAACTTTGGAAGAATTACGAGCTGTTGCCTTGGAGATTATTGAGATATTTGACGAAGTTGCAAACTCTTAGGTTATAAAATAGTTTAGTTTCTCTATTAACAACTTTTATATAGCTCTAGTTAAGATACATGCAGTCTCTACGAGACTTTGAAATAGGGCTTGAGTATTAGCTTTTTACCAATATTTCGCCTTTATGAGACTATCTCCTTATAAATTTAGTTTCGTAGAGATGGCCTTTAAAGTATTAAGTGTATTAAAATCTATTATTTTTCAGATGTCATAATAATTGACAAAATTCATAAGAAACTACGCCTGTCCATGCCTAAAATCACAAAAGCCTACTGCCAAAACCTCGATAAAAAAGACCCCTTAGCACATCTAAGAAATTCTTTCTATTTGCCAAAAGGCAAAATCAACATGGATGGAAACTCCCTTGGTTCTTTGCCAAAAAGTACTAAAAAACGCTTGCAGGAAGTGGTTCAAAAAGAGTGGGGCGATGGGATGATTGGTTCATGGTCGAGTGCAGGATGGTTTGAGTCACCTATCCGAGTCGGTAATAAAATTGCGTCTTTGATCGGAGCAGCCGAGGGAGAAGTGATTGTGGCAGACACCACTTCGGTGAATATCTATAAGGCACTTTGTGCGGCAATTAGTTTGAATGAAGGCAGAAAAATCATGCTTTCCGAGAAAGGCAATTTCCCAACGGATTTATACATGATGCAAGGCATTGCCAGTTTTTCTAATGGTGAGTTAATCAATAAAGTTGTTGAACCAACTGCTATTTTGGAAGAACTGACCGAAGAAGTAGCAGTGCTTTTACTAACGCAAGTCCATTATAAAACAGCGACGATTAAAGACATGAGAACGATTACTAAAAAGGCTCACGAAAAAGGCATTTTAGTCATCTGGGATTTAAGTCATAGTGTGGGATCGATTGAAGTGGCGTTGAATGATTGTCAAGTAGATTTTGCAGTAGGTTGTGGGTATAAATTTTTGAATGGAGGTCCAGGCGCACCTGCGTTTATGTATGTAGCCAAGCGACATCAAAAAAACGCTTTATCTATTTTATCTGGCTGGATGGGACACCAAGACCCTTTTGCTTTTACGGATGAATACACACCGTCACCTGATATTGCTCGTTTCCGCTGCGGTACACCTGGTATTTTAGGTATGGCAGCTTTAGAAAATGGCGTCGATTTATTTGCCCAAACGAGTGTGAAAGCTTTAAGAAAAAAGGCAATTGCCCTAAGTCACCTGTTCATGGATTTAATGGAGCAAGAATGTGGAGAATTTGGCTTTACTTTGGCTAGTCCGATAGCCGATGAAAAACGAGCAGGTCACGTTGCCTATAGCCACGAAGAAGGACATGGTATTTATCAAGCGACCAAAAAAGAAGGCGTCGTTTCTGACTTTAGAACCCCTGATATTTTACGCTTTGGGATTACGCCGATGTACTTACGATTCCAAGATATTTATAAGGTGGTACGCATTATTAAAAATGTAATGGAGACAAAGGCTTGGGATCGGGTGGAATATAAGATTCGGGCAGCTATTACCTAATGATTAGACTCCTCCTGCGTCACCATCGGCCCCAACTTTTTTCCACCCAACAAATGCATGTGCAAATGAAAAACAGACTGCTCTGCATCTTCATTAATATTCATGGATAGTCGATATCCCGTTTCTGCAATTCCTTTTTCTTTAGCTAATTTTTTAGCTACTAAAAATAACTTTCCTAATACCATAGCATCTTCCTCATTCACATCGTTAATGGTTGGAATTTCCTTTTTGGGAACAATCAATAAATGGACAGGGGCTTGCAATCGCAATGGCACAAAAGCAATCACATCCTCATCTTCATAAACGATGGTAGCAGGCGCCTCCCGATTAATAATTTTTGTAAAAACTGACCCTTTGGCAATTTTCGCTGCTTTCTTTTCTTGATAAGCCTCACTTTGAGCTGAACCAACGGTAACAAGCAGAAATAGTAAA
>CALDTJ010000305.1 GCA_937924145.1 uncultured Saprospiraceae bacterium | reverse complement strand
TTGTCCTGGAATCCAATCTGTAATATTTAATCTAGCAGGATATTTTCCAGATAAAATACTGGCTCTAGTTGGAGAACAAACAGGACAGGCTGCATAAGCGTTTGTAAAGCGCATTCCTTTTTTCGCCAAACGATCAATGTTCGGCGTTTCATAGAAAGTACTTCCATAACAACCGACATCATTCCAACCTAAATCGTCTACTAATAGAAAAACAATATTAGGTTTAGCTTTTTTAGGCAAGTTCAATTTTTGAGTACAAGCCGAAAAAGAAATAGCAATAGCTAGATAACTAACTATTGCTATTATGGGTAGCTTATTTTTCATCTTTTTTAATTTTGAAAATGAACTTTTTTTTGATAATTTTTGCAAGATGTTGGGGTTGTGTAAAAAGTCGATTTTATCAATAAATTATTATTTTTAATAAAATATTTATCGTTGATTATTATGATTTTAAATATGTAAATTATTCGAATATTTTACATATTTTGACTTTCTACACAACCCCTCATACGACTTCTACTCAAACCCCCCAATTTCATTGGGGGCTATTTACGTTTAATCCTTTCAGGATTTCTGAAAATGCAAAAATTGTTAAAAATCTATTTTTATAAAAAGTACTTTTAAACTAAAGTCGAAGGTGTAATTTCATTTAAGTCTTTACAGCCAGCTAAAGCCATGGTTAATTCAAACTCTGCCATCAGATTAGCCAACACTTCCTCAACGCCTTGCTGCCCTGCTAAAGCTAAACCATAAGCATAAGGACGACCTACACAAACTGCCTTTGCGCCTAAAGCCAAAGCCTTAAAAATATGTGCTCCTGTACGGACTCCACTATCCATCAAAATTGGCATATCACTGCCTGCTTTTCGTACCGCCTCTACGACCTTTGGTAAAGCATCAATTGCTGCTATAGCACCATCTACTTGACGACCTCCATGATTAGAGACGATAATACCATCTACGCCATATTTGACAGCCAAAGCGCCATCTTCGGGATGTAAAATACCTTTCAATAAAATCGGCAAGTCTGTTACCGAACGTAAGAAAGCTAAATCTTCCCAAGTAATAGATGGGCGTGAATAAACACCTGTAAAGGTTTGTACCGCCTTAAAGGTCTCTGGCGAAACACCTAAATCTGGTGGTAATTTTAATGGATTATCGCCAAAATCCATATTGGCAACAATCGTATTAAAAACTGGATCACTAGTGTATTGAGCGATACCCTGCCCCTTTAAAAAAGGAAGGTGCATCAAGTCTAAATCTTGTACTCTCCAACCCAGAATCGTTGTATCTAACGTAACTGCGATGGCACTACAACCACATTTTTCTGCTCGCTGTACTAAACTTCTTACTAGATCATTAGACTTACTCCAATACAGTTGAAACCAACGGGGGCTATCGCCCATTTCTGCCGTAATTTCTTCCATTGGAAAAGAGGCTTGATTGGACATAATCATCGGTACCCCTAATTTGGAAGTCGCTCTTGCCACTGCCTTATCTGCCTCATCATCAATCATCTCCAAAACACCAATGGGACAAGTCAAAATTGGGGAAGGTAACTTTACGCCAAACAACTCTGTAGAAGTATCTCTTACGGATACATCTTTTAACATTCTTGGATAAATACGGTACTTTCCAAAAGCATCCACATTTTCTCGAATGGTATCATCTGTTCCTGCTCCACCAATAATATATCCTCCTGCATCAGGGTTCATTTTTTCTTTGGCCTGAGCGGCTAATTTAGCGGGGTCAAAAGGGACAACTGGTTTTGCTCCCATCATCCCTTTGATGTACATTTCGCCTTGTCTTGCAGGGCCTGAAACGGTTACTTTTTCGTTGGACATATTTTATTTTTTTCCGTTACTAAACATTATTTTTTACCCCATAGTCGTAAGGAACTGAAGTTCAAGATTAGACGATGATTACCACATAGTCACATAGTTTTTTCACATAGAGCACATAGTTTGCTTTACTTGATGTTGACCGAGCGGTAGTATTTTTCTAAGCTAGATGCTAATAAAGACTTTAATTTTAGTAAAATTTTATAAAGTTCTATTCTAAATTAGTAACTATCCAGCACTATGACAAATTAGACTTATTTTTTATCATTTAGATATTTAAGTTCATTTAGACCACGGCTTAAATGAACTTAGTACCTATATGGTAAAATAAGTTCTATCGTGAAATTAGATGGTAAATAGTTATCCAAATTATATGACCTCAATTAACTAAAATTAGGTTTTCGTTTTTCTAGGAAAGCTAGTACCCCCTCTTTTCCATTGGTCGAACCTGCTCTAGCTGAAATTGCTCTACCTTCTAGTTCCATTTGCGTTTCTAAACTATTATCAAAACTACATAATAGTAATTTTTTAGTGATTGCAAAGGCATCTGTTGGGCCACTTGCTAGTTTTTGTGCTAATTTCATAGCAGTTGCCTGCAATTCGTCTGCTGCGACTACTTGATTGATCAATCCCCATTCTTCCGCCTCTTTAGCTGTTAATCGTCGATTGGTTATTGCCAAGTCCATTGCTTTTCTTATACCGACTAATCGTGGTAAATAATAAGTGGAACTACCATCAGGACTTAATCCAGCGGCAGTATAAGCCATCGTAAATTTAGCAGATTCTGCTGCGATGACAAAATCACCAGTAATCGCAATACTAAATCCTGCGCCTGCTGCCATACCGTTCACTGCTACAATAAAAGGCTTTTCCATTCGAGCTAAAGTGGAGGTCGCTCTATGCAAATCATCAGCCATACCTTTGATCTTTCCTGCCGCCTTTTCTGGTTCTCCTCCGACTGCTTTTAAGTCTCCTCCTGCGCAAAACATTTTACCATTCCCTGTTAAAAGTACACATCTTATCGTTGGATCTTGATCACAAATCAATGCGGCATCCGCAAATTCTTTTGCTAAAGTTGGGTTAATCCCATTTGCTGAATTTGGACGATTAAAAGTAATGGTCGCTACCTTATCTGTTTTGGATAAAGTAATGGTTTCGAATTTTTTCATGGCTGATTATTTTTAAAACGTATACGAAGTTTTTTTGATGCCGATAACTATCGGCAAATGACGCTGTTTAAAGTTATGACTTATTATGTTTTCTTACGAAAGCGTATGTTTAAGCTATGTTTTGAACACGACCTAGAACAAATCTAGTAAGGAAACCGTTGGCTCTCCCGTCCCCAAGCGGTTCGCAAACGGTGTTTGCTCATGTTTAATCAGTGATTCAATCCTAGCAGCATTCAAGATTTCGCAAAACACTTTTTTCTTATGCAGTCAAACCTCCATCTACTGGCATCGCATGACCTGTTACAAAACTTGCTTTATCTGAACATAACCATAAAATCGTATTGGCCATTTCGATAGGATCCGCAAAGCGTTTCATTGGAATGCCTTTTTTTAATTTTCCGGATAATCCCGCAGATAATTTTTCCATGACTTCTGGATCAAACAAAGGCGTCACTGTAAAAACTGGGCAAATTGCATTAATTCTTATCTTATGTCGAGCATATTCCATGGCAGCCGTTTTTGTCATACCGACTACGGCGTGTTTGCTTGCCACATAAGCTAAGTTATTCGGTAAACCTCTCAATCCTGCAATCGAGGCAGTATTGACAATTGCTCCACCACCCTGCTTAAGCATTTGCTCAATTTGAACTCTCATACAGTAAAAAACACCAGTTGCATTCACTGCCATGACTTGATCCCAATTTTTTAAGCCATGCTCATGTGTACGAGAAGGAATACCACCAATACCTGCATTATTAACTGCTACATCTAAATGACCATATTTATCTATGATCGTTTGGTGCATTTTTTCTACATCTTCATAATCCGCTACATTATTTTTAATGAACATAGCTTTACCCCCTAATTCTTCTATTTGCTTTACCGTTTCGTTTCCTCCTTTTTCATTAATATCCGCGACGATAACCGTTCCGCCTTCTTTGGCAAAAGCGTGCGCAGTTACTCGACCAATTCCTGAACCTGCGCCTGTTATTAAAATAATTTTATTACTAAATTCCATGTTTAAATTTTATATTTTCTAATTATTGTTGGTACTATATGAAGTTTTCTTTTTGACGCAGAGAGACGCTGATTATTAT
>CALDTJ010000304.1 GCA_937924145.1 uncultured Saprospiraceae bacterium | reverse complement strand
CCGCTGCGCAGTCGAGCGGGTTTTGTGCAAGAACTAGGCATTTTTTGAGGGCATAGCATCGCTATGGCTGATAAAAATAACGACGTTATTGTGCAAAATAATAGCTAGGAAATGACTGAGTTATTATTTACTCGTTACTTAGCTCCAAATGTGGAACTTATTCTTTGCTCAGAATTTTTATTGGCAAATTTTTCAAAACGGATCTTATGAAACAGTCTCAGGTATTACATTTTAGGATAAGTAAGGTGATAAAAAAAGCAGTCATGCCAATCTTCTATTAAAGAAAACGTATGACTGCTTTAGTTTTTTTAAACTCAAATAATGAGTTATTCAATATGCCGTTTTTAAGTAAAGGGAGTCCCTCTACTCTAAATAATAAATCTTAGATTGCTGTAGATCAATCGTCCTTACCTTTTGGTCGAATGATATTAATTTTGCCATCTTCTCCGTAGAGTTCTCTAGACTTTTTGTTGTATGCCAATGCAGCTTCTTCAGGCGTATCAAACATACCAATATGTACGGACTTTCTTTCAACAGAAATTACTGCACGATATCTGTTATTTTCCTTGTAAACACCCGTGTAACCAACTTTGCTACTTGTTTTACGTTGTCTACTAGCAACAGATCGAGTTCGCCAGCAAATATTTTCTAATCGACAATCTAGTTTATTTCCATTTTTTGCACCTACCAAATTCTTTTTGCCAGTTCTAGTGTCTTCTAGAAACCTTTCAGCGATTAATCTGTGGAGATAAATGGTTTCTGTTTTATAACCTCCTTCTGCTTTTTTCCATGTTTTTTGGAATACAGCACAGCCACTTGAGTGTCTGCGAAGATTGTTAATAAAATCTACCTTAGAAAGGTAGGGATCTGCTGTTAATGCCTCATAGACGTGATCGTCTAAGAGTACATTTTCATCAGCGTTTTTTAATTTTACCTTGTATAACACGCGCTCTCAACTTTAAATGGTTTAAGAAATAATGATTTATGGGGTGGGTTGTGTTTATGCACCTATTTGATTCCTCTTATTAGATATGAGAACTCATAATAGGTTGCTTTTAACAACCTGTCAATTAATGTTTCTAAATGGTATAATGCCAAGAATATCCTACTATATAAACTGTAACAGTTTTTTTTCCTTTTATATTATTTGGAAATATTTGTTATAAATCAACTGGACTGAAATGCTAAACAAATTTAAACAATTAATAACAATGTACAAGTGTTCGACAAAAAAAATGTCTAAATTATGGATTAATGTTTGGGAGTTGGAATGTATAGAGAGATTTAATATAGAGAAAGAATATACGCAAATATAAATAAAAGATTTACTTTTAAAAGTATTATTTTCAATATTTCCAAAAAAAAGAATGTCGCAACATCAATTATTCATTCAACGTTGTTTTGAATTAGCCTTACTAGCCAATGGAAAAGTCACTCCAAACCCAAAAGTAGGTGCAGTGATTGTTCACAACGGTAAGATAATTGGTGAAGGCTATCATCGGTTTCCAGGTGGCCCACATGCAGAGATAAATGCTATTAATTCCTTGACTAACAAAGAGTTATTGCCCTACTGTTCTATTTATGTCTCTTTAGAACCCTGCAATAATTTTGGAAAAACACCTCCATGTGTCGAAAGTATTTTAAAATATAAAATACCAGAGGTTTATATCAGTGTCATTGATCCTAACCCTTTGACAATGGGAAAAAGTGTTGAAAAACTGAAAGCCGCAGGTGTAAAAGTCACCCTAAACATTTTATCAGAAAAAGGTAAAACCGTAAGTCCAGGCTTTTTTTCAAGCATTATTAACAAGCGTCCCTATGTGGTCTTAAAATTTGCACAGTCATTAAATAAGAAAATAGGCGTCGCCAATACCAATGTTTGGATCAGTAATCCTTACACTAAAAGATTAACCCATAAATGGAGAAGTGAACTCAATGCAATTATTGTCGGGTCAAATACACTTTTGGTTGATAATCCTATGCTAAACAATCGACTTTACTTTGGAAAATCACCAGTTAAATTGTTATTAAAAAGAAACGGGGTCTTACCAAAGGATGCTGCTGTACTACGATCAGCTGGTAAAACGATTATTGTTAGTGACTTATCTCCCAAAACCTTTAGCTATCCGAATACTGATATATGGCAACTACCTTTTGATGATGATTTATTGAAAAATATACTTGCAAACTTAAAAAAAGAAGGGCTTAATTCGCTGCTAGTCGAAGGAGGTGCAACACTTATCAATCACTTCATCCAACAAGATTTGTGGGACGAGGCACGTATTTTTACTGGCAATCACTCCATTAATCACCCCGATAGTATTCCGGCACCGACCATAGAAGGAACGCTTATCAACTCTACTAATATTGGAGATAATTTATTACAAGTAATCAAAAATAAAAAATCCCTTGCTTGATTGTACAAACGAGGGATTTTCTTATAAAAAGAAAAATTTAAGTTCTAATCATAAAAACTAAATTCTTTTAATTTTCTTACTGCTTTCCGTTTTTGCTTTTTTAGATTTATTCTACGTTTAGCTAATTGGTGTCCGATTATCATGCCAAATCCTGCACCTGTAATTCCTCCCATAATCCCTTCTATATATCCTTTATTTCTAGGTTGAGAGAGTAATGATTTATTTCGAACCTCCCAAGAGGTAGGTTGCGATTTCTTTTGTGCAATATAGTAGCCTGCTGCACCAAAAATAGCTCCCCAAATTGCCATCTTTCGATGTTTTTCTTTTCGATTGACCATGGTTAGATAATCATAGTACCTTATATCGATCTCTGATTTGACAAAAAGCGTTTTATCTTGCCATTCTTGGGCTATATCAGTTGCTAATATTAATTTATCATCTCGCATACCTAATAAATAGGAATCTGGAAATTTTTTGTCTTTTCCCTCCAACTGAATGAATGTCAATTTCTTAATCTGTTTCGGTTTTAGCTTTAGATTATTCTTACTTTTATAAGTTTCTGTAGCTAATTGGCCAAAACTTGGGAGTGCAAAACAACAACATACAGCTAATAAGGTTAAAAAAAGTAATTTTCTTTTCATGTTTATATTTTTTAACGGATGCTTTTCACCCTCTTAAAAACAAATTTATATTTGAAGTAGTACCGCTTTTCCTAAAAAGGTTGCAAGAGTAACTGATATACTTACGTAAAGTTAATAATTTATAAAAAAATAAATTAATAAGCTAGTCTCCTATTACCATTCAATTACTCCATCCCGACATTTTTGACCTAATAATAACATTTTTGCTTCAAATAGGTTGTAACATATTCTATTACGCCCTCTTCTAGATTATAAAAAGGGGCATCATAGCCTACCTTTCTCAATTTGTTCATATTCGCCTTCGTAAAATATTGGTAGGTCTCTCGAATATCAATTGGCGTATCAATAAAAGAAATATTTACAGGAAGGTTTAAAGCTTTAAAGGTATTCGCTGCCAAATCCCAAAAAGGTCGGGCGATTCCAGTTCCTACATTGAATAAACCGTTTTCAACAGGATGCTGCATAAAAAAAGTACAAACCTTTACAACATCTTTTACATATATGAAATCTCTACTCTGCTCGCCATCTGCAAAATCAGCTCGATGAGACCGAAACAATTTCATTCCACCCGTTTGCTGAATTTGATTGAAAGTATGAAAAACGACGGATGCCATTCTTCCTTTATGGTATTCATTTGGACCATAAACATTGAAGAATTTTAACCCTTGCCATTGAGGTGGTTGAATGGGTTGCTTTAATGCCCAAATATCAAAATCATTTTTAGAATCTCCATAAGGATTAAGCGGCCTTAACGCCTGAATAATCGAATGACTATCCTCATACCCTAATGTTCCCAAACCGTAGGTAGCTGCACTAGACGCATACACCATTGGGATCGCTTTTTCGCTACAAAAATTCCAGATTTTTTTAGAATAGGATAGGTTTAATTCATCAAAAATGCGCCTATTTTTTTCGGTGGTATCGGTTCTTGCCCCAAGGTGGAAAACAAATTTTATAGTATCGCCATGTATTTTTAACCAATCAAATAATTGGTCTCGATGAACTAACTTTTGGTATTTTTTGGATTGATAATTTTTGCTTTTTAATGCCGAAGTCCTTCCATCCCGATAGCTATCGGGAAAATTGCTGGAAGGACTTTTCCTCTTAAAGTCATCTACTAAAACCAAATCGGATCTCCCCAACTCATTTAAATATTGCACCAAACAACTACCTATAAAACCTGCTGCGCCTGTGATTAATATCATTTTTCGAGTGGTTCAGTTTCTCCGATTCGAAGAAATACATTTAAATCAAGTCCATAGGGTTCAACACGTTTCTTTAATTTTCTTTCATGAAAATTTTTGATCGTAATTGGCACGTGTACCGCTATGTATTTTTTGGCTTTAATATACTTGGCTACTTTTTTAATACTTTCATCATCCGCAAAAAACCAATCGGGCAAAATGGCATAATCAACTCCTTTCCCAATCGCTTTTTTTAGTCGTTCGAAATTTTCATCCAACAACTCCGCGTCTCCAGCATGCAACACCATAAGCCCTTCAAAATCAACGATATATCCCAAATTTTGCACCCAATCATTCTTTTCTTGGTGAGCATGTAATAATGGAATTGACTGAATCGTCATGCCCTCCATTTCGTAGACTGGTCCATTTTCGGTGGCTTGTAAAGGATAAAATTGGTTCGTTAGATAGTCTATTCTCCCAATCGAATCCATCACTTGTTGAGGAGCGACCAAAATCGTTTCTTCATGATTTTCTAAAAACTGAATGGTGTAGGCTACATCAAAATGATCTCGATGGACATGTGTCACTAACATCAGATCAACGGCTTCAAAAGGTGTCATTTTTTGAATGGCCCCAATGGCAGTTTTACCTAAAGTAGGTTGGTAATATTGAATGTATTTTTTGTGCAAAGCATCTATGAAAACAGTATTGCCTTCGTACTCTAAGAAAACGCCTTCGTTGGCGATGTAAGTGATTTGATTTTTTTCTTGGGCGAGAATATTGCCTGTAATTAGAATGGCAAAAAGGTAGGTTAGTATCAGTCTCATAATTTTTCGTTTATAGGAGATCTTGGAGGTTTCGAAAACCTCCAAGATCTAGCATTTACGCCATCACTTCCCCATATAATTCCGCTTTCTGTTTTTTAATCTTATCTGACTTAATGAAATCTTCATAATCCATCAAGGTATCAATCATCCCATTCGGAGAAATTTCAATAATCCTATTACCTGCGGATGAAATAATCTGGTGATCGTGTGTGGTAAAGATCATGTTACCCGGCATTTCTTTCATCGCATTGTTCAAGGCAGTAATAGATTCCAAATCCAAGTGATTGGTCGGTTCATCTAATAGAAGGAAATTGGGGTGCGCCAACATCACTTTTGACAACATACATCTCACTTTTTCCCCTCCCGACAATACACTCGTTTTCTTATAAACTTCCTCTCCAGAAAATAACATTCTTCCCAAAAATCCACGGATAAACTGTTCATCCTTATTCTCAGAGAACATTCGTAACCAATCCATCAGTTCTTGGTCATTCTCATTGGAGAAATATTCCTCATTCTCGTTTGGTAAGTACGCTTTAGTGATCGTCTGACCAAATTCAATTGTACCTGATGTTTGCTCATCCTTTCCGTCCAACACATCATAAAAAGCCGTTAATGCCGCAGAATTTCTACCAAATAAAGCGATTTTCTCCCCTCTGTTCATGGTAAAAGAAATATTGGCAAACAACACATCTCCATTTTGATCGACCTTACTCAAATTATCTACTTTCAAAATCTGATCCCCGACTGCTCTTTCTGGTTTAAAGTTGATAAATGGGTATTTTCTAGTAGAAGGCTGGATGTCTTCTAGATTTAGTTTGTCTAATGCTTTCTTCCGAGAAGTGGCTTGCTTTGACTTAGAGGCATTCGCGCTAAAACGTTGGATAAATTCCATCATTTCCTTTCGCTTTTGCTCCATCTTTTTGTTCTTATTTGCCATCTGTGCCGCCATCAACTGACTTGACTCATACCAGAAAGTATAGTTCCCCGTAAAAATCTTGATCTTCTTGAAGTCAATATCTACGATATGCGTACAAACCATGTCCAAAAAGTAACGGTCGTGAGAGATCACAATTACTAAATTTGGAAAATCTGCTAAAAAGTCCGCCAACCAAGTTGCCGTCTCTGCATCCAAATCGTTCGTAGGCTCATCCAACATCAAAATATCTGGATCACCAAATAAAGCTTGCGCTAAAAGTACCTTTACTTTTTGAGGACCATTCAAATCTTTCATCAACTTGTAATGTAGATCTTCCTTTACCCCCATGTGGCTCAACAGTTCTGCCGCATCACTTTCTGCGGTCCAACCGCCTATTTCACCGTACTTATTTTCTAGATCTGCTGCTCTTAGCCCATCTTCGTCTGTAGCATCAGGATTCATATAGATGGCATTTTTCTCTGTGGCAATGTCGAACATTTCTTTATGCCCCATCATCACCGTTTCTAAAACACCTACCTCTTCAAATTCAAAGTGATTTTGTTTTAAAACAGCCAAACGCTGTCCTTTTTCAATGGTTACAGATCCTCTATTAGGAGACAATTCTCCCGTCATCACTTTCATAAAAGTGGACTTCCCTGCCCCATTGGCGCCAATTACTCCATAAC
This sequence comes from uncultured Saprospiraceae bacterium, assembly GCA_937924145.1. Classification (GTDB taxonomy): domain Bacteria; phylum Bacteroidota; class Bacteroidia; order Chitinophagales; family Saprospiraceae; genus JAFMDF01. The sequence goes on along the minus strand of CALDTJ010000304.1, from coordinate 1,884 downwards.
AATTCCCTTGATTGAATTTTAAATTGACCTCGTCAAATAAAACTCGCTTTCCAAATTGAACACCTAATTCGTTTACTGAAATCATCTTTTTTGCGATTCACGGTTCTTAGTTGATAACTTTTGCTTGGATTTGCCCCAATTTATTTACCTCAACTTTTACCTTATTTTTAAAATAGGTGAAAAAACTTCCACCAAACCTTCAAAACGGCTGCAAAAATACGATTTAATTCAAGGATTTTAGGCATTTTCAAGGAAGTAAAGTTTAAAAATTTTGTTAATTTTTGGCTTTGTGAAAGGTTTTTGCCACATTTGAGCGCAGTACTGGCGACTTCAGTCGCCAAAATACTAATGTCTAAAGATTCTACTATTGATTTTGGTTAACGTGGGAATTTAGACGTTGACCATTTTCCACACGGATTTTGATTCCACACGGATTTTGATTCCACACGGATTTTGATTCCACACGGATTTTGATTCCACACGGATTTTGATTCCACACGGATTTTGATTCCACACGGATTTCTAGACGTTGACCCATCTGTTCGTATCTGACAATTCCAAATTCTAACGACACCCCATAAGTTCCAAATATGAATTCCGAAGAGAATTCAATACGAATAGCCCCCGATGAAATCGGGGGAAATGAATAAATAGGGCGTTCGACAAGCCTGAAAGGCTTGAATAATAAGAATTTTAATGTTGGGGTTGTGTAAAAAGTCGATTTTATCAATAAATTATTATTTTTAATAAAATGTTTATCGTTGATTATTTCGGTTTTAAACATATAAAATATTCTAATATTTTACATATTTTGACTTTCTACACAACCCCTAAGGAAGTGCTTAAAATATCACTTCCCCCAATTTTATTGGGGGCTATTCATCTTCAATCCTTTCAGGATTTGATGATTAAAAGATATGGGGTGTCGATAGAATTCCAAATTGTCTGATACGTTAGGGCCTAACAAATTTAGATGTTGACATTTAACACGGAAAATTTTTAACACGGAATTACACGTTGAACTAGATGTTGACATCCAAAATTGGGCATCTAGCCCAAAATAACTTTTAATAACTTCCAATAACCTCCAACAATGCTAGACTACTTAAGCGAACATTGGCTTGTCCTATTACTCACGACTATATATGTAGGCGGTTGTTTGTACGTAGGCTGGTATTTTAAAAAGAAAGCATCGGAAGGTGTAGAAGGGTATTACATTGCCAAACGAGAGATTCCTGGCTGGGTGATTTCTTTGGCTTTTTTTTCAACTTCGGCTAGTACGAATACTTATATTGGGCAGGCAGGAAAGTCTTTTCAATATGGACTTTCTTGGGCTTGGATGGGGTTTATATGGACAGTCTTTTGTGTGATTTCTTGGCAATTATTGGGGCCGAAGATGCGCTTTCAGTCGGCACGTTTGAGGTCGTTTACGATTCCCGATTATTTCCATTTACGGTACAAAAGTAATTTGGCGAAAGCCATCAGAATATTATCTGCTTTTATCATTCTGTTTGCGACCCTTTGGTACATGGTCGGTATTGCCAAAGGTTGTGCTCATGTTTTGACTTCTGTCTTGGATATCCCTTATGAATGGGGAGCTTTAGCGATTATTTTCATCACTTGCGCTTATACGATTTGGGGTGGGATGTACAGTGTTTTATGGACGGATGCTATCCAAGGAATTATCATGTTTGGAGTAGCGATTATTATGTTATTGCTACCTTTTATTTACGCAGGTGGCGTTGAAAATTTGATGGCAAAAATTAGCGAAACCAATCACGTTTCCAAATCGGGCGAACCGATGGGCAATGGACTAGTAACTTTCGGAAATTTGGTGTCGTTCCTTTATATTCTCGGTATCGGTATGGCAGTTGGGATGAAACA
>CALDTJ010000303.1 GCA_937924145.1 uncultured Saprospiraceae bacterium | reverse complement strand
AATGTCAATGTTTTAGGAAATGATGTCGGTCTTGAATTAAAAGATTATAGTCTACCTGATGGAAAACTATTAGTCAATTGGCAGGCAATTCCCGGTGTTGATACCTACGAAGTTAGTACTGATAATCTTACATGGATCGAAAGTAGTGGTGATTTTTTCCATATTTTCGAAGGTTTGAGTCAAAATGATTTAGTAAACGTCTTTGTAAGAGGGATCTATGAGGAGCTTGGCTGTCAATCAGCCGTTACGCTTGAAACCATAGAATATCGCTTTTGTGATGTAAAAGCGGAATTGGGCGAAAGCCAATTAGTCACAAGTTGTAGTGGTGACCAAGATGGATTTGTTGTTATTCTGGCGGAAGGCGGCGACCAAAACTATACTTTTTCGTTCGACGGTCAGAATAATCAAACCAATAATCGTTTTGAAAATATAAGTGCAGGCGACCACTTCGTTTTGGTAGAAGATGGCGCCGCTTGTGGTGATACCATCTCTTTTTCTATCACAGCACCTCCTCCACTCAACATAAACTTCAACAAAAAAGATTTAGATTGTTTTGGTGATGATAATGGATCGGCAAAAATTCTATTTTCTGGTGGTGTTGGGGGGTATGAAATTCTCAATTGGTCCCATACTCAAAGTAAAACGGATACGCTGGCTAATTTAGTAAAAGGGGACTATATTATTACTGCCCAAGATGCCAACGGATGCATGGCAATAGATACCCTCAAAATATTTGAACCTGCCGAATTGCAAGCACTGGCATCTGCCAAACCTGCTTCCTGCTTTGGTAAAACAACAGGTGGTGCAACTGTAAAAACGACAGGTGGTACACCCGATTATAATTTTAAATGGAGTGATGGACAAACAGGCTCTTCGGCTATTAATTTAGGCGTTGGTGATTACTCCGTAACAATAGAAGACGCCAATAATTGTAAAACAGAACGAACGGTCACGGTTACTCAACCCGATCAAATTGATATAACCTTTATAGAACAACCTATCTCTTGCCCGAGAGAAACAGATGCCGCATTATTGGCTCAAGTTTCAGGCGGTATTGCACCTTATGAGTATCGTTGGAGTACCGAACAGACCAATCAATTCACCTTTGGTTTGGGGCAAGACAGATATTCTATCTCTGTTACCGATCAAAACGGGTGCGAGCAAACCAATCAAATTACAATCACAGATCCAAATGCGTTGGTGCTTTCAACAACTTTTACTCCTACGCTATGTGTAGATCAAGCAAATGGTAGCGCATCCGTAAATGTGGTTGGTGGAACAGGTCCATACACTTATTTATGGAATGATTCGGAGGCACAAACTACTCAAACTGCCATCAACTTAAGTAATCAAGCATACGAAGTGATGGTTACGGATAGTTTTGGCTGTATGGTTACTCAAGAAGTGGAGATCGAATCTGCTTCTAACTTTATTATAACTGTCTCCTCAAATCCTGCTAGTTGCTCTAATCGGTCGGACGGATCAGCAGTTGCAACCGTATCTGGTGGCTCTGGAGAATATCGTTTTTTGTGGAGTGATGGGCATACAACAGCTACTAATACCAACTTATTGCCAGGAAAATATCAAGTGACGATTCAAGATCAAAATGGTTGTAGTATCATTGATTCTACCACAGTCACTTCACCAGAAACATTGCAATTAGATAGCTTAGTACAATTTGAACCGAGTTGTCATGGAACAGCTACTGGTACTTTAACCGCTTTTGTTTCGGGTGGTACTGGCCCATACAATTTCAATTGGGACAATGCGCAATCGACCACCAATCCTTATAGCAATATTCCTGCAGGATTACATACGTTAAGCGTCGTAGATCAAAACGGGTGCATAATTTTACCCACGGAAGTCAACCTGATAGAACCATTGCCAATTGATATCAACTTATCACTGCAAGAGGTCTTTTGTTTTGAGGGGGGCGACGGTCAAGCAACCGCGACAGTCACTGGTGGAACAGCACCCTATACTTTTCAATGGGATGATCTTAATAGTCAAACTTCGGAAACAGCCGTTGAGTTGATAGCAGGAGACATCTCTGTAAACGTCACGGATAGCAATGGTTGTGAAAATCAGGAGACTGGTTCCATATCACAGCCTAACGCTCCAATAACAACTACTTTCATTCAAACAGATACTTCCTGTTTCAAGGAAAGCCAAAATCATGCAAGTGTAGCTGCAACGGGCGGTACTGGCCCAAATTATAATTTTGCTTGGAGTACTGGTGCAAATAATAAGGATGTAGCAGACTTAGCAGCAGGAGCATATCAGGTGACTACTACCGATGAACTTGGTTGTATACGGATTGATACTTTTGAGGTCGTACAATTAGATTCTATTGCATTTTCCATTATTGAAGTTAAGCCAACTTGTGCTGATTCGGAGGATGGACGACTTGCCATTTCTCCTATTTCTGGAGGTGCTGGTAATGGTATTATGTCAAATTATACCGTCAACTGGGATAAAGAACCTGCCATCCATCAAGAATTTATTACCGACTTAAGAGGTAATACCATTTACCAAGTGACGGTAACGGACCCGATTGCTTGCCGACAGACCTTATCAAGAAATTTATCAGCACCTGACCCTATTTCAGTTGATTTAATTAAAAAAGATATTGACTGTTTTGGAGCAGGAAATGGTCAACTTAGTGTTGGTAATTTTATTAGCAATAGCAATATTGCTGACTACCAATGGAGTGATAATATACCTAATGGCACGGCTGAACTTGCAGAAAATTTGACCAATGGATTTTATAGTTTGACTGTTACAGATGAAGATGGATGTACTGCCACGACTACGGAAGAAATCCTTGAACCTACCGAAATTCAGATTACCAGTGCTCAATTATTACCTAATCAATGTAGTTCTGATGAAAAAGGACAGATTATATTATCGCTTACTGGTGGGACTGGTAGCTATAACTTTGATTGGTCTAATGGAACAACTGGACAAAGTTTGATAAATGCAGCCTCTGGAAATTATAAGGTGGTCATCACTGATGCCAATGGTTGCGAACTAACAGATTCTTTTGAATTGGTTGGGCCAAGTGTTTTAATGGGTGAAGTACAGACAAGCCCGATTTCTTGTGTAGGAGATTCAGATGGTCGGTTAACCATTACGACGAATGGAGGGTTTCCTCCTTATCAATACAGCTTAGATGGGATTGAATATAATGGTGTTCAAGATATAGTTGGTCTTGGAACGGGTAATTATGCTGTTTTTATCAAAGATAATAATGATTGTATTTGGCAAAGCAATCAAATCAGTATCGAACCTCCTACTCCGTTTGAGGTAAATATCACAACCGATAAGGTCACTATTGAACAAGGTGATTCTATTGAATTGGCTGCTATTTTTCAAAATAATAATGGAAATGTACAATGGGACTGGGTAGCCAATACCCCTAATACTTTTGATTGTCCGATAGATCTATGCTCAAAAATTACGGTAGCCCCACTCGCTAATACGGTTTATGAAATCTATGCGGTAGATGAAAATGGTTGTGAAGCAACTGATAGAATTACCCTATTAGTCGCCAAATCACAAAAAGTCTTTGTCCCTACTGGTTTTACGCCAAATGGTGATGGGGAAAATGATTATCTTGTGGTACATGGAAGAGAAGGTATTTTAATCAAATCTTTTAAAATATTTGATCGCTGGGGCGAAACGATTTATGAAGGCAATGAATTGACGGTCAATAATATCAAAAATACTTGGGATGGCACTTTCAAAGGAGAACCCCTAAATGGCGGTGTTTTTGTTTGGGTCATGGAAGTTGTTTTTCCCGACGGGTCAACAGAAATTTATAAAGGGAATACTACGTTGGTAAAGTGATTTAAGGTTTATCACAAACTAGATTTACCACTCATTTTTTGACATGTTTATCGAAGTAGTTGACACTTTTGTTTTTTTAATTAAAAATGTAAAATCTAAAAATCAAAATTTAAAAGTGAGTTATTGGTCATATTTAACTGATAATCAATTAAATAACTACTGCTCTCTACTTTTCAATT
>CALDTJ010000302.1 GCA_937924145.1 uncultured Saprospiraceae bacterium | reverse complement strand
CGGTCACCTAAGAGACCAATCAAGTTAGGGCAATCTGGCGTAGGCGTACACTGATCTCCATTTTGGCAGTCCTCGTCTATTCCGTTGCAAGGGGTTTCTGTTGCTGCGGGGTTGATGTTGGGGTTGGTGTCGTCGCAGTCGGTATTGTCTCTTACAAAACCAGTTGGCTGATTAATAGTCAATTGGGAATTATTAGGATTGCCAAAACCATCCATATCCGCATCTGCATACCATACCGTCGGAATGGTATCGGTACAAGTAGCAATAATTTCTGCTTGATTAGAACATTCAGAAGGATTGTTTTGAATATTAATACCTACACCGATAGTATTGGCTGAATTGTTCAAAAGATTGGAAAATCCACAACAATTAGAAAGCTCACTATTACTCGTTAAAGTAAAATTTCTACCGATTCTATTCAGCATAGTGAAACCCAATATTCGAATTATTCCACCATTGCCACTAATCCCGAAATTATTACCAACTGAAACCAATTTTTGAAAGCCGTCTATCGCAGTTAATTTGGGATTATTTCTGATAAAAAAGGACTTATCTTCGGACTCAAAACCTAATGTTGGTCTAACAGGGCCATTGCCTACTCTAATTAGTTCTGGAAAAGCTAAGGAACTTAAATTAGCATTGCCATCTATTTTTAAAAAGCCTACATTAGTAATTTTTAAACTAGGAAAATTAACGCTAGTCAGCCCTTCATTCGAGCTAATTAGTAAGTTACTTCCAATCGTATCTATGGTCGATAATTCGATATTTTCCAAAACTGAATTACCGCTAAATACTACACTCCATGCATAATCTAAATTATCAAATCCATCTACGTTTTGTAATAGCGCATTACTGCTAATATTTAACCCAACGCCAATACTTTTTATTTGAGTAAATCCAGTTAGTTGATTGAGTGTTGCATTACTGGAAATAGTGAGATTTCTACCTACTCTTTCTAAAGCAGTAAAACTACTAATGCCTTGGAGTATGGCATTTCCACTAATGCCAAAATTATTACCTACCCTAAGCAATTTTGGGAAACCCGTTATTGCAGTTAATTGCGCATTATTTCTTATAAAAAGAGACTTTTCTTCGGATTCAAAACCTAGTACTGGTGTAACGGGACCATTTCCTACTCTAACGAGTTCTGGGAATGCAATATCCGTAAGGTTAGCATTGCCATCTATTTTTAAAAATCCTACATTGGCAATAATTAATTTAGGAAAATTGATGCTGTTCAGTGCTGCATTGGAACTGATTAATAAGTTGCTGCCAATGGTGTCGATATTGGTAACTTCCACTTTGGTCAAAACTGGATTACTGCTAAAAGTTAGACTCCATACGTAATCTAAAACATCAAAGCCACTTACTTCTGCCAGTTGTGCATTGCTGCTAATATTTAACGCAACTCCTAAACTTTTTAATTGATTAAAGCCACCGATTTCTTCCATTGCCCCATTACTAGTAATCGTCATATTTCGACCGACTCTTTGCAAGGCAGCAAATCCGTTGATATTTTGTAGGGCAGCATTGCCGCTAATGGCAAAATTATTACCTACCGTCAGCAGTTTATCAAAAGTGGTAATTTCTTGTAATGCTGGATTGTTGTTTATATTAAGGGAGTGCGCTTGTGATTCAAAACCGAGTACTGGTGTAAAGGAACGAGTGCCTACCCGTTCTAGATTTGGGAAACCGATGGTTGCCAATTGAACATTTTGGTCTATATAAAAACCTGCATTTACTGCGCTCAAGTTCGGTAGAATGGCTGAAGTCAAGACTGGATTATTACGAATGACTAAATCACCAGTTACCAATAATAATTCGGTCATCCCCCCCAAGTTGGTAATGTCTTGTCCCGAAATAGTTAGATTTCCTCTGATGGTATCACAATTAAAATTATCTACCTCTGCTTGTGTCGATAAAGTTACATTTCCAGCGGGGCAATTCACCACCAATTCATCTATACTCCCATCACAATCATTATCTAAACCATCTGCTAATTCAGGCGCACCAGGATAAACCGTATCATTATTATCATCACAATCGGAGGTATCTTCTAAATAGCCTGAAGGGGCGACACAAGTCTCCACGGTTGGACTATCTTCACTGGCGTAGCCGTCACCGTCTTGGTCTAAGTAGAAAGTTTTACAGGTGGTGGCACAAGTAGTACCTGTTGCTGGAGAATCATCGCAATCGCAGGCGGCACCAACTCCATCATTATCTGCATCTGTTTGATCTGAATTTGGATCAACCAAACAATTATCATCCGCATCTCCAATACCATCATTATCTACATCCTCACTACAACCAGCTGTTATAATTTCTTCTTGAGAAGAACAATTACTTGGATTGGCATCAATGATAATTGCTCCACCTATTTGTTCATCCGATCTGCTTAGAATGGGTTCTAATCCACAACAGTTCACCAAATTGGCATTACTTCTCACTTCAAGATTCCTTCCTAAATTTGATAAATTAAAAAAGGTGCTAATAACAGCTAAATTGACATTATTGGTAATTTTGAAGTTGTTGCCTATGGTTGTTAGGTTTGGAAAACCATTTAATCTAGTTAAGCCGTTATTGTTTTGTATCAACAAAGAATGTACGGGATCACCATCAAAACGAAAAGCATCTTCCCACGGGCGGCTACCTACTCTTTCCAATTCGGGAAAGCTAAACTCTGATAAGTTATCATGATTCAGTACGTGTAAATAACCTTCCACTATTTTTAATCTTGGAATAGTAAAATTAGGTAAACTTGCATTAGCAGAGATAAAAACATTTCCCCCTACAAGACTAATCATCGGTAACTCTAAACTCGTTAATACTGCATTGGCTGATACATTTACGGCACTCAAAACAGTGTCTAAACCAGTAAAATTGATACTCGGCAATAATGGATTATCTCTGATTACAAAATTGACTGTCGATTTGCGATAACTTGGAAATTCGCCAATACTGACTAATGCGGCACTTTCTAGTATTCTAAAATATTGACTACGTGTGAACTGACCAAAGCCTGAAATAGTCGTCAATAATGGATTTTGGGAAACCAGAAAATCTCGACCTACTCGGTCTAAAGATTCTAAACCACTAATATTAGTCAGATTGGAATTACCAGTGATTCTAAAATTGTTACCTACGGATACTAAATTAGGAAAACCATTGACTCGTTCTAGACCATTATTATTCTGAATCAACAAAGAATGTACGGGGTCACCATCAAAGCGAAAAGCATCTTCCCACGGGCGGCTACCCACTCTTTCCAATTCGGGAAAGCTAAACTCTGATAAGTTATCATGATTCAGTACGTGTAGATAACCTTCTACTATTTTTAATCTTGGAGTAGTAAAATTAGGTAAACTCGGATTAGCAGAGATAAAAACATTTCCCCCTACAAGACTAATCATCGGTAACTCCAAACTCGTTAATACTGCATTAGCTGATACATTTACGGCACTCAAAACAGTGTCTAAACCAGTAAAATTGATACTCGGCAATAATGGATTATCTCTGATTACAAAATTGACTGTCGATTTGCGATAACTTGGAAATCCGCCAATACTGACTAATGCAGCACTTTCTAATATTCTAAAATATTGACTACGTGTGAACTGACCAAAGCCTGAGATAGTCGTCAATAATGGATTTTGAGAAACTAAAAAGTCTCGACCTACTCGGTCTAAAGATTCTAAACCACTAATACTGGTTAGATTGGGATTACTAGTAATTCTAAAGTTATTACCTACTGATACTAACTTTGGAAAGCCATTGACTCGTTCCAAACCATTATTATTCTGAATCAACAAAGAATGTACGGGGTCACCATCAAAGCGAAAAGCATCTTCCCACGGGCGGCTACCCACTCGCTCCAATCCCGAAAAACTAAACTCCGATAAATTATCGTGATTCAGTACGTGTAGATACCCTTCTACAATCTCCAATTGGCTTAAAGTAAAATTACTTAGCGCAGCATTATTAGCAATCAAGAAATTTCCTTCAACTAATTTTAAGCTAGATAAGTTCAGGTTGGATAAATTCTCATTATTTCTAATGACCAAATTCCCCGTCACCGTCTGCAACTCACTCAACCCATCCAAATTAGTAATATCCGCCCCAGTTATCGTCAAATTCCCCTCAAAAACGCCACATTGAAAATTGTCAACATCAGCTTGAGTTGATAAAGTCCGAGTAGTACAATCTTGGGCGGTAATAAAA
>CALDTJ010000301.1 GCA_937924145.1 uncultured Saprospiraceae bacterium | reverse complement strand
TTCAATTGTGCCGCGGCATCTATTGAAAAAGCGCCATTGGTCACCACTTCTTCTCCATCCTTTAAACCACTGATTACCAAATAACTGCTCCCTAAAGTCTCTCCTAATTCAACTTCTCTAAATTGATAAGAAGGAATTTCTACATCTGGTACTTTGGTATAAACAATAGAGCGTTTGCCTGTCCACATAACCGCTGTTTTAGGAACCGTCAATTGTGCTTTTTTAGTAGACTTGCTTTTTGACTCTAATGTTCCTTTGACAAACATCTCAGGTTTTAATAAACGGTTGGAGTTATTAATCTCTGTTCTTACCGCTGCTGTTCGAGTACTCGGATTTATTAAAGGATCGATGTAAGTAACTCTAGTTTGAAAGACTTTTTCGGGTAAGGCTGGTGTTGTAAATTTAATCGTATTTCCCAGTCGAATATTAGCTAAATCTTCTTCATAAGCATCAAAAACAACCCAAAGTCTACTAAGATTCATTAGTTCAAATAATGATTGCCCTTGCATCAAATGATCGCCTACGTTCACCTTTTTTTCGGCAATAATGCCCGAATTTTCGGCATATAACGGGAAGGTCTCTTGTACTTTTCCATTGGCAACAATCTGTTCAATCGTAGTATCTGAAATCTTCCAAAACCGCAATTTATTCTTTGCTGCATTGACTAAACCCGGTGAAATATCTTTAAATTTTATTGCCTCTAATAATTCTCGTTGGGCAGTAATCAATTCTGGAGAATAAATCATCGCTAACTTTTGCCCTTTATTGATTTGTTCGCCCGTAGCCGCTACAAACAATTGTTCAATCCGTCCAGGAATATGTGCTACTTGACTAGCAGAACGTCTTTCATCCATTTGAATTTTTCCATTCAAAGCCAAGGTTTTATTGGCTGCTTTTCCTTTTTGCCCAATCACCGTTGTTTGGATATTCGCCAACTTCACCGCATTCTCCGTCATTTCAAGGATCGTTGGATCATCATTTTGAGATTGACCACTGCCCATTGGGATTAAATCCATCTCGCAAATAGGGCATATACCCATTTCATTTTGGCGAATTTGGGGGTGCATGGAGCAGGTGTATTCGGTGGCTGGTTGCTGGTTGCTAGTTGCTGGTTCGGCGTGATCGTGCATTGCTGTTTGTTGACCACTTTTGTGGAAAAGGGCGTAGCCTGCTCCGAGGCCTATGGCTGCTGCGATTAGGGCAACTAGAATTATTCGTATATTTTTCATAAATTTGATATTATTCTTTTCTTTTTAAAATGATGGAAATGGCATCTTTTGTGACTAAGAAAACGACTTATCGGAATTTGCCAAAATCGTATTTCCCCTATGGCTAGACCCATCTACTATGAAAAACTAAAAGGAGTTCTTGTAAAAAAGAATGTACCATCTGGCAGACATCAATTTGCTCAAAGTAAACTACTATCAACATTTAATCGTTTTGTAGATGATAAAGAATTAGGTATTGTCTTTTCCTCCCCTACCGCAGTTATTCTCTCAGACGAAAGTGCCCCTCAACCTGATCTAATTTTTCTAAGTCAAGACAAAATGTCTCTTTTTGATCCTGAATGGGGGATCAAAGGTTCACCCGATTTAGTAGTTGAAATAATTTCACCGTCTTCTTATAAAAGAGATCATTTCACTAAGAAAAAACTCTACGCTCAATATGGTATCAAAGAGTATTGGATTGTCGATCCCTTGAATCAATCAATCGAAATTTATAAGTTAAAAAAGAAAACTTATGAACTCCATGCCATTGGGGTAGAAGAAGAAAAAGTCACCTCCAACGTTTTGAAAGGTTTCGAATTAAAAGTCAATAGTATTTTTCACAAAAAATAATCAATCTAAAGCAATAAATCGTTCAATTTCTGCTTTTGCAATATGACTTTTTACCAATTCTTGTAAGATCAATAAATCATAATTGACTAAGCTAATTTGCATCTGTAATAACTCATCAAATCCTTTCCCTTCGGCGCTGTATTGTGTTTCTAATACATTAATAATGCCTTGAGTTGTTCTAATTTGCTCTTGGTATAAATCTAAATTCAACTTGACTTCTTCATATTTAATAAAGGCCTGATTAATTAAGCCTAAAAACTCATTTTTAGCTTGTGCCTGTTGAGTCGTCAAAGCATTTATTTTCAATTCCTCTTCTCGTTGTTTAGCACCATATTTTTCTTTGTACAATGGAATTCTGACTGCTGCTTTTGGCATAATCACATCTCGCCCGTTTCTAGCAAATTCAAAATTGTCTAGTTTATCCATTACTATATAATCTATCCCTGCACTAATCACTGGCTTTTTATCTAATTTATTAATTCGTAAATTTTGATTCGCTACCTCTTTTTGAAAACTGTACATTTTCATGATGGGATGCGTGTATTGAATCTCCGTTGCGAGCTCCTCCATCGTATATGGTATCATTGCCAAATCAAGATTTTCTACTATCTGGATTTCCGTCGCAAAGTCTCTGTCTAATAATTGATTGATTGTACTTGTCGGCCCTTGTTTTTGGTGTTCCAGTATCGCCAATTGTTTTTCTAGTTCTTGTATTTTCAAACTGACTTTTAACACATCTGCAGCACTCCCCTTTCCACTTTCTACTTTGGTCAAGGTCAGCTGATTCATCGCCTCGAATATGCGAATATTTCGCTCTAAAATCGTTTTGCTTTTTGCTAATTGATAGAGTTGGTAATAGGCTTTTTTTATTTGAAAATTTACTTCCAGTTGTTTGATAGCTCGCTTTTGTCCGCTGGCGTTGGCTTGATAATTTAAAGCAGATTCTTTGGCAATTCGTAGCTGCCTGTTTGGAAAGGTTTGCATGGCTCCGAACCTTACTCTTTGGACACCTAGTCTGGTTTCTATGGGTAGGGCAAATACGCCTACATTGACGGTTGGGTCGGGTAGTTGGCTGACTTGAGCACCTTTTTCTCTGGCGGCATAATAGGCTTGGTCTAGGGCTATTAGGCTTAGGTTTTTTTCTTCTGCTAGTTGCAGGAGTTCTTTTATTTGCTGCGCCTTTAACTGATTGATTGTCAGTAGG
>CALDTJ010000300.1 GCA_937924145.1 uncultured Saprospiraceae bacterium | reverse complement strand
TACAATAAAAATCTAGTACCAAGACTAGAACGAGCCAATAGAGTAAGTGTCCAGCTCCATGATTACAATGCCCAACAACAAGCCTTTTTAAATTTTGTATTGGAGCAATATGTCAGAGATGGTGTGGAGGAATTGGACGATAAAAAACTACCTGAATTACTAGAATTGAAATACAAAGCCATTGCGGATGCCAAAAGAGAATTGGGTAGTATCAAATCTATCCGAGAACAGTTTATTGGGTTTCAGGCTTATTTGTATCGGGAGAAGGTGGGGTAGGGGTGATTAATTTTATTCAATTAGACAATTCTTTGAACTAGCTATATTAAATTTGACCAAATGTTACTTATAATTGATTCTATTTTTGAGTATTATTATAAGAATCCTATTGTGTTCACCTTCTTTCTGTTGTTTGTTGGAGGAGGTACTTTAATACTTTATTCAAATGCTCAGAAAGCATCTGCTGCTGGAATAAATCTTCATACTTCAAAGTCAAAACCTGCCAATTTTAGAAAAACAATAGCATTTTGTATTGGTGGATTGATGATATTAATATCAATTTTAGTAGCAATAGGTTATATACCAATAGATGTAAAAAATCTAGCACCTAATTCACCTGCGTCACCTCAAAGAATAGTAAGCATAGGGAATGAAATCGGTGGTTTTGGAGAATTACCAATCATACGTATAGACAGAAAATGTTTTGATAGAACCGCCCACGAATATGAAAATTATGTTTTGTTTGGTGGAAACTTTAAAAATGAAATAGACGCAATGAAACGGGTCAGTACTTTAGATGCCTATAACATTAGAAATGTGAATTATTTTGAACGGAAATGCGACTCTATTCCAATGATAGGAGGACTCTATTTTGTTTTACTAGGAAGAAGATGTACTAGTCTAGCATCTGTCCAGCGTTATGAAAAGAAGTATGAAACAATGTTTACTGGTACAGACAGTATGGATTTGAAAATAGTGAAATGGGAGGACGGTATTACGTACTCTAACTCAGAATGATAAATTTTTGCTCCAAAAACTATTTAAAATACAAAAGCCCTCTCAAAAATTAATTTGAAAGGGCTTTTTGTGAACCCATCAGGATTCGAACCTGAGGCCTGCTCATTAGAAGTGAGCTGCTCTATCCAGCTGAGCTATGGGTCCAATATTTCTTTTCAGAAAATGCTTAACTTTCTAAGCGGGTGCAAATTTAAAACATTATTAGGAAAAATGCCAAGATTCTACTCAATAAAAATAACTTTTTTTTGATAAAAAAAGTTCCAACTATTTTAAGAAGACTTTAAGACTATATTTCTGGTGAAAAATTGGTCAAAGCCCACCTTTGAATTACATTTGTAAAATGAAAATGGATAAACTATTTGTCTACGGGTCATTAATGGGCGGCATTCAATCGCCCATTGCAAAGTACTTAAAAGGTAACAGTGCCTTCTTAGGGGAAGGACAAGTGAATGGTTTATTATTGGATATAGGCCATTACCCCGGTTTAGTTTACAAAACTGACAGTGAGCAGAAAGTAATAGGGCATGTCTTTGAGTTGAATGATGCAGCAGAAATGCTTCCTCATTTAGACCATTACGAGTGTGTAGGGCCAGCTTTTGAAGAACCCAACCAATACCGACGGGAATTGATCAAAGTGGACTTAAATGGTCAATTAATGGATTGTTGGGCTTATCTATATAACTTGCCGATAGAGGGGATTAAAATAATCGAATCTGGTAATTACCTCGCTTATTTTGAAGAGAATGAGGAGTATCAAAAATTTGTTGCCTCTTTGAATAATTTTGATCGGCCTGTTTAGATTAGAATTATTTTTCAGGGTCACTTTCAGTGCCCCGAAACTCTAATTGTTATCCGATTTTGCTCCAAAGTATGACCAATAAGCTGACGACATTCAAACTTTAGGATGCCCGTAAAAATTAGAGGGGCACTCGAAGTGACCCTCTAATATAATCCACTCGAAAATCGAAAATCTATCATAATGCGTAACTACTTAGTATTCTTCATTATAATAACCATTTTTGCTTGCAAAACGCCTTCGGGCAATGCTCAATATTCCAATCATTTAGCAAATGAAAGCAGTCCTTATTTGCTACAACATGCTAATAACCCCGTAGATTGGCATCCTTGGAATAAGGAAACTTTGGCGAAAGCAAAAGCAGAGAATAAGTTAATTTTAGTCAGTGTCGGTTATTCGGCTTGTCATTGGTGTCATGTGATGGAACATGAATCTTTTGAAGATACGGCAGTAGCTCGAATTATGAATGAACATTTTGTCAATATCAAAGTGGATCGAGAGGAGCGACCAGATGTAGATGATGTCTATATGACGGCTTGCCATTTGGCGACAGGTAGAAATTGTGGTTGGCCTTTGAACGCCTTTGCCTTACCTGATGGTAGACCAATTTGGGCAGGTACCTATTTTCCTAAAAAAGAGTGGATTGGGGTCTTAGAATATTTTATTAAAACTAAGGAAGAAGAACCTGTTAAATTAGATGAGTATGCTACCGAATTATTGGCAGGTATTCAACAAAATGGACGCATTAGTTTTAATGGTAGTGACCAAGTTTTTACACAGGATAATCTATCGAATATAACGGCTAATTTTCTAAAAAATATTGATTTTAAAAAGGGTGGGAGAGCAGGTGCGCCTAAATTTCCAATGCCTAATAATTATCAGTTTTTATTGCAGCAATATTATCAAAATGGGGATGAAAAAACCTTAGAAGCAGTTACGACGACTTTGGATAAAATGGCAAATGGCGGTATTTATGACCATTTAGGCGGTGGTTTTGCACGATATGCTACGGATGATAAGTGGAAAGTGCCGCATTTTGAAAAGATGTTGTATGATAACAGTCAATTGGTTTCTTTGTATGCCCAAGCCTATCAAGTCACTAAAAATCCATTGTATAAGACGGTTGTAGAAGAAACAACAGATTTTATAGAGCGGGAATTGATGGATAAAAATGGAAGTTTTTATTCCTCTTTAGATGCGGATAGTGAAGGGGAGGAAGGTAAGTTTTATGTCTGGACAGAGGAAGAATTAGCCGCTATTTTTCAGGATGACAACCAACTAAAAATCTTTTCGAATTATTACGAGATTTATAAAAAAGGAAATTGGGAGCATACCAATATTTTGCACCGAAAAAAATCGGCTGAAGAAGTGGCTAAAATTAGTGGTATCACTCCAACCGAATTGGAAACCATCATTGCGGATGCTAAGGTGCAATTGATGGCAGCAAGAGACAAGCGGGTTAGACCAGGCTTAGATGATAAGGTATTGACTTCATGGAATGCATTAATGCTGAAAGGGTATGTCGATGCGTATAAGGCATTCGGTGATGCTCATTATTTGGAAACCGCTTTGAATAATGCCAATTTCTTGGAAAAAGAAATGCTGCAAAAAGACAATCGTTTGAATAGAAATTATAAGGATGGGAAGTCTGTGATTAATGCCTTTTTGGATGATTATGCGCTGTTGGCAGATGCCTTTATTGCTCTTTATGAAGTGACTTTTGATGAAAAGTGGTTGTATAAAGCGAAAGACTTAGTAGATTATTCTATCGCTCATTTTTTCGATGAAAAATCAGGAATGTTTAATTATACGTCTGATTTAGATCCACCTTTGATTGCTCGCAAAATGGAAACTAGTGATAACGTTATTCCTGCCTCTAATTCAGTGATTGCCAAAGATTTATATTTATTAGGACTTTACTTTTACAATCAAGATTTTATGGCTAAATCTAAGCAGATGATGCATAATATGTCTAGTTCGATTGTGGATAGTGACCAACCAAATTTTTACTCTAATTGGTGTTCTTTATACGGTATGATGGTGCATCCGCCTTATGAGGTAGCCATAGTTGGTGATAATTATGCGACTTTGAAAAAAGAATGGCAAGCCAATTATTTGCCTAATGCGATATTGCTAGGTGGTAAGAATGAGGGAACTTTAGAATTGTTGGAAAGTAAGTTGCAGGAAGGAGCGACGATGATTTATGTTTGTCAGAATAAGGTATGTAAATTTCCAGTGGAGGAAGTAGGGGAGGCTATAAAAATGTTGGATTAATGCTTTACGAAAAGAGCTTGAAAAAATTGATAAAAATTAATATTATGGCTGTAAAAAAAGCGATTGGTGCTAAAAAGATTTCGAGAGGAATCAAAAATAGTTTTGAAGATATAAAAAGCAATTTAGATATATCGAAGTTATCTTTAGCAGATAAAGATGAATTGATTAATGAACTTGATAAAATCGAAAAATTAGCATTAAAAATGAAGGCTGACTTATCTAGTTAAAATAGAAAATAACGGGGGCACTTGAAAGTGACCCCGTTATTGCCGTTATGGAAAAATCCCCATTGCTAAGTAATCGCTTCCCATTTTTTGGATAGCACTTACAAAAGCAGCGGTTCTTAAATCGTTTACTTTTTTCTTCTTTTTCATGATTTCACGAATCTGATCATAAGCAGTAATCATGGTTTCTTCTAAACCAGATCTTACTAAATCAATTTCATCTCCACCTTTTGTTAAGAAGATTTTTTCTTGCGTACCTACGGTTTTACCCGTCATTTCCTCGACTTTATTAATCAAGTTCATGTAGGTATTTTGGTTGAATCTTTTATCCATTCTACCAAAACGCATGTGCGATAGGTTTTTCAACCATTCGAAATAGGAAACTGTCACTCCACCAGCATTTAAGAATAAATCTGGAATAATTACTTTTCCATTCTTCAAAAGAATCTTTTCTCCATCTGCAGTAATAGGACCGTTAGCTGCCTCTGCTATTATTTTAGCTTTAATTCTATGAGCATTTTCTACGGTAATCTGATTTTCCAAAGCAGCAGGAACTAAGATGTCACACTCAAAATCTAAGCCTTTCCAACGATCTTTTTGCTCCAATTGCGTTGTAGCACCAGGAAAACCAATGAAAGTACCATGCTCTTTACGATATTCCAAAATTTTGTAAATATCCATCCCTTTGGGATTGTAAATCGCACCTTCGACCTCCGTTACTCCTACGATCAAAGCATCTCCTTCGTCTTGAGAAATCTTTGCGGTAAAAGAACCTACATTTCCTAAGCCCTGAATAATCATCTTCTTACCAGCCATACCTGCTGATAAACCGATTTTCTTCATATCTTTAGCTTGGTCTACTACTGAGCGTATCCCGTAATAAACTCCACGACCTGTAGCCTCGACTCGTCCTTGTATTCCATTGAGGTTAGCAGGTTTTCCTGTAACACAACCAGCGGCATCAATATTATCACCTTTGAAAGTTCGGTAAGTGTCATAGATCCAAGCCATTTCTTGACCGCCTGTTCCATAATCAGGAGCGGGAACATCGATAGCTGGTCCGATGAAGTTTCGATTAATCAATTCCATCGTGTAACGACGAGTTACCTTTTCTCTTTGAAATTGAGTCAATTCCCAAGGATTAATTTTTACTCCACCTTTAGC
>CALDTJ010000299.1 GCA_937924145.1 uncultured Saprospiraceae bacterium | reverse complement strand
ATGCTATACAAGCCACCTCGAATCAATTGATTGACATAAAACTTACGAATAAACTGGTCAAGTTTTGAAATCAATAATTGATAATTATCCTTTTGATTTGCCATGGTATGAATATTTAAAATAGAAACTAGTCGGTGAATTAGATACCTTACTTATAACGCAAAAAAATGGTTCACGTTATCAAATAGTGCTTTAAAATAACCCTTTTTACAAATAAAAGATTATTACATAAAGCTTTTTAACATTTGGTTGTGAAAATAGGGACAAAATCCAAGGAAAGTATTGCAAAAATTATACTAGATATGAGAGACAGGTAGGATAATGGATAAGCTACAGTAGCCTATTATAAAGTGGATAAAATAGGGGTATTGAGCCTTTCCACAACTCGAAGTTGTGGAAAGACTGTATTTCGATTATCTAGGAATTTTAATAAAATATTGCTTACCAGATTTGTTTGCTAATGAAGTAGAAATCAACCATGGATTATACAACTTCAACATTCGGTAAGAAGTACCATATTTTTGAGCAAAATCTCCCAAATTAGGAATAGTAGTATTGACTTCGACGACTGCAAAATCATTTAGAGGTTGGTAACCTTCATCGCCTAAATCAAAGCCAAAATCTTGAGGGTTTTTCATAATCTCTTTGAAGGCAATTAGTCGAAATAAGTACCGAGAAGTTTCGTGATTAAGATTTAAATCATAAAAAGTATTGGCTCTTTGTGCAGCTACTTCTCTTTTTAATCGTGTTTGTCCGACATTGTAAGCAGCAGCGGCAAGTGTCCAGCTACCCATCATTTTTTTCAATTTTAAGATATGTTTACAAGCTGAACGAGTTGCCATTTCTAGATGATAACGTTCATCAACTGTAGCCGAAACTTCCATTCCATAATCTTTAGCAGTCGGACGCATGAATTGCCAAAAACCTCTTGCACCAGCGGGTGAAACAGCGTTACTCAAATCACTTTCAGCTACAGCAACGTATTTGAAATCATCAGGCACTCCATTCTCAGCAAGAATTTTTTCAATCATTGGAAAATATCGACGAGCCTTTTTCAGGTTCAATATATTTTTTCCATGTCGATAAGAATTTTCGGTCAATTCTCTATCTAATCTTTCCTTGGCATCAAAATTATCCATAGGCACTAACTCTCCTGCAAAATCAAATACCTTGTTTAGATTAACAGGTTTAATGATTTGAGGTAACTTGTGAGTAGCTGACAGATCAGCTAAAGGTTTGTCATTTGCATCCGTATAGGAGGCAAAAAGGGCAAAAGTTAGAAAAGCAGCGACAGCGATAGAGTAGTAAGAAATGGATTTCATGGTATTTTAGTTTTGCATCACAGTTGTTCTTAGTCATCAAATAACAGAGCTGTTAATAGTATGCCAATTTAAGAAAATTTGCAAAAATATTGTTGATTTTTTGAAATAGAATTAAAAAAACTTAGAAGGGGAATTTTAAGGGGGATAAAATATATAAAATAAAATTATATTTAAAAATAGAATTCGACCATTTTAATTTAGATGTTGACTAAAAGCATGGATTAAGGATAGGTTTAATGTATTAAATAAAAGTATATATTATTGTTTAATTTTTGTTTTTTTGTATAACGGTACCGTCGAACATGGCTCACCAAACATAATACTTTTAGCAATAGGTTGTAATAAACGAGTTAAGTCAACATAAGCGGAAGTTGGGACAGGTTTATTACTACAGCCTTTTATAACCAATAGTTTGTTTTCATATTGGCTAATATCTAGTTGATTTAAAGTATCAGTAAATGATTTTTTATAGAATTCATCTGCTGTTCCTTGGAAAATACTTTTTGCAACAGGAGTGGCATATACTGTTACCAACATATACGCCCATATAGGAATAATAGCATCAGTTGAACAAGTAATCAATAAGTGCTTATCCGCATATTGAGACCAATCCAATTCTTTCAATGCTTTTCTAAAATCTTTTTCTTTTAGAATCAATTCCATGAATAGGTAATCCTTTAAATCAAAAACTGCGATTTCCCCTTTAGGAAAAAAGTCTTCAAGATTTAAAGTGATCAATCCACTTGCCGCTACTCTATTGATTAATGGTTTACTTTCCATGATAAATTATTTCTGTACAACGATTTCTAAAGAAAAAGCACCTACTTATAAATACAACAATTGATTGTAATAGGTTTTACAAAAGAACGAATAATAACATTTATCAACTACAAATAAGCCACATACATCGGTTTAACTTTTTTTTAACGGAGAAAAGTACGTTAAGACTAACGGACAATTATAAACTATGCGTTAAAATCAGGAAGTTTGTGGTCGAAAATTACCAGAAGAAAAGAAAAATTGTCAACTCTTCTAAAAAACACTTAATTTTGCATGCTTATGATAAACAAATATGGAATAGGCTTTTTATTTGGACTATTATTTCTGTTTGGTTCTTGTAGAAGTGACTTCGAAAAAATTCGAACGAACCCAGACCCAGAATTTTTACAAAAAAAAGCATTCGAATACTACGAGGCAAAAGATTATCAAAAAGCACAGACGCTGTTTGAATTAATCATCAATGGTTTGCGAGGAAAAGCAGATGCAGAAAAAGTGTATTTTGCTTACGCTTATACCCATTATTACCAAGAGAAATACGTTTTAGGATCGTATTACTTTAAAAACTTCGTATCTACCTACGGAAATAGTGCGTACAAAGAAGAGGCAGAATTTATGTCTGCTTATTCTCATTATAAACTATCCCCTATTTACAGATTAGAGCAATCTTACTCAGAAAAGGCAATTGATGGGTTTCAGTTATTTGTCAATACTTATCCAAAGAGTGAGCGAGTCCAAGAGGCCAATGCCTTGATAGACGAGATGCGAAAGAAGATGGAGGTGAAATCTTTAGCAGAAGGTCAATTATATTATGATATAAAACAATACCAAGCTGCAACAAGAGTATTTGAAAATGTGTTGAAAGATTACCCTGATTCAAAGGATGCCGAAAAAGTTCACTATTTAATTGTAAAAGCACATTATTTATTAGCGGAAAATAGTGTTTACGAAAAGCAAGAAGAGCGATTGAATGAAACAGTGAAGAAAGCGGATGCTTTTATGGATCGATATGCAGAAAGTGAATACACAATAGAAATAAAGAAATTCAAGGAAAATTCTAATAAAAGTCTAAAAAAATTCGAAGATGTCAGACATAAAAACAAAAGTTCAAGGGCTTGATCCAAATATCCGAGCAAGAAACGTTAAGGAATTAGCGGCTAGTACGGGTAATATTTATGAGGCTTTAGCCATCATCACTAGAAGAGCAAAAATGCTATCTATTGATTTAAAGCACGAGTTACACCAAAAATTAGATGAATTTGCGGTTAGTTCTGATACGATTGAAGAAATTCATGAAAACAAAGAGCAAATCGAAATCTCTAAATTTTATGAGCGTTTGCCAAATCCAGTATTGATTGCAATGAATGAATACAACGAAGGTGAATTGCACCACCGATATGGTAGAGATGAAAATGATGATAGAGGTAACGTCAAAAGTAATACTAGATTTTAGGCAATAGCTTAATCGAAGATATAAAAGTCCAAATTTCTACGGAGATTTGGACTTTTTTCGTTTAGATGCTATTTTACAGCAGATAATTTCTCATAAATATTTAGAATATCAACATGACAGGATTAAAAGGTAAAAAAATTCTCTTAGGAATTACAGGCAGTATAGCTGCTTATAAATCAGCAAGTTTAGTTCGTTTGCTGATCAAAGCAGGGGCAGAAGTACAAGTTTTAATGACTCCAGCAGCTACGGAATTCATTTCTGCTTTAACTATTTCTACCCTATCAAAAAATCCAGTTCATGCAGACATAGCAACGGACGCCAGTTGGAATAATCATGTAGAATTGGGCCTTTGGGCAGATGTAATGATTATAGCGCCTTTGACCGCTACGACGCTAGCAAAGATGGCCAATGGATTTTGTGACAATATTTTAACAGCGTCTTATCTATCGGCTAAATGTCCTGTTTTCGTTGCTCCAGCGATGGACTTAGATATGTGGAAACATCCTTCTACGCAAAATAATATTGAAAAAATAAAAGCCTACGGCAATCAAGTTATTCCTGTGGGGCATGGGGAATTAGCAAGTGGTTTAGTCGGTGCAGGGCGTATGGCAGAACCAGAAGAAATTGTAGCCTATTTAACAGATTTTTTATCTGCAAAAAAAGAGTTGTCTGGTAAAAAAGCGATTGTGACCGCAGGCCCGACTTATGAACCAATTGATCCTGTAAGATTCATAGGTAATCGTTCTTCTGGAAAAATGGGGATTGCTATAGCAGAGGCATTGGCAGCTAAGGGAGCAGAAGTAGAACTAATTTTAGGGCCAACGCATCTAGCTACAGAAGTTGCTGGTGTTAAAACGACTAGAGTACAAACGGCTCAAGATATGTATGAGGCAGCCACTAAATCTTTCCCAAAATGTCAGATTGCAGTTTTAGCAGCAGCCGTAGCAGATTATCGACCAGAAACAGTAGCCAATCAAAAGATTAAAAAGAAAGCGGGTGGCTTGACGATTCCTTTAGCTAGAACACAAGATATTGCTGCGTCTCTAGGCAAAAAGAAGAAAAAAAATCAATTAATTGTCGGTTTTGCTTTAGAAACCAATAATGAATTAGAAAATGCCAAAGGTAAATTGGTTAAGAAGAATTTTGATATGATTGTTTTGAATTCTTTGCAAGATAAGGGCGCAGGCTTTCGGCATGACACGAATAAGGTGAAAATTATCTCAGCTACGGAAGTGAAAGATTACCCTTTGAAGACAAAAAAAGAGGTGGCTGTGGATATTGTAAATGAGGTAATTTTGAAAATTGGTTAAGTATCGAACTACGCTATTTTTTCGTTAATTGATAAGCAGACATAAGCACCTGTTCCTGCATATCTGCATTTACGTTGTCTAACAAAATCCAGTTTTCGCCTAAAGCATTTATATCAATATCCCCCTCTGAGGTTTGCCCTTTTCTCAGGCTATCCGAATTTTCAAGATTTAAATTCTCAAAACTAGGTTTTACCAAGGAATTAAATCGATTTGAATAAATGGCAAAGATTTCTCCATTTTGCTCATTGAGTAGGACGCTTAAATTACCGATGCTATATTTTGTTTTTTTAGGAATTTTCTTTCCCAACTTACTGAGTAACTGAACACTTCCTTCAGGCTGACCGTTTCGCTGCCATTTTTCTAATTTTATATTTTTTGGATTTAATTTGAAGAAAGGAAATATGGATTGATTGGCTGGGTTTGTACCTATTTTATCCACCAATTGATTACCACTCCCTCCATTCGCATTATTTTTATTATTGAATTGTTCCATGGTGAACTTCAATCCAATGGTCACAAAAGCTTTGGACGTTTCCGCTGCTGTTTTAATAATTTGGGGTAAAATTGCTCGTTCTTCCTTCGACCATTTTCCTAACACAAAATTAGCTTGCTGACCTTTGTGGTAATCATTACCAATCCCTAATCGAAGTCGAGTGTAATTTTGATTTCCTAGCACTCGGTTGATATCTTTCAAGCCATTATGTCCCCCATCACTACCTTTACCTTTGATGCGTTGTTTGCCAAAAGGTAGATTCAAATCATCCAAAATAATTAGTATGTTACTTTGAGGTATTTTATGCTTTTGCATCCAATAATTTACCGCTTTACCACTTAAATTCATAAAAGTGGAAGGCTTTAGTAAGACGAAGGTTTTGCCTTTATATTTAAATTCGGCCATATCTCCTAAAGTGACATGTTTATAAGTCAACTCATATTCATTAGCTAAGGCATCTATAACATCAAAGCCGATATTATGGCGGGTATCATCGTAATCATAGCCCATATTGCCTAGTCCGACAATCAAATACTTCATTGGATCAGGTTCTTTTGCTGTAAAAAATTGAGAAAGCTTATTTTTAAACCAGTTTAACACGGTAAATAGTTTCGTTTGCTGTAAATTGCTTTTTTTAGACGTGAGTCTGCTGCAAAAGTAATTGATTCTAGCATCAAACCATATCATTATGAATAGAAGAAAATTTTCAAAAATATTGCCAACGACTATCATCGGAAGTAGCTTTCTAATGAATCAAACAACTTTAGCCAAAAAGAAAAAAACGATTAAAGCCAATCGGTTAAAAAAAGGCGATACAATTGGTTTGATTACACCAGGTAGTTTCATCGGCGATGATGGATTACAAAAAGCGGTTGATAATATAGAAAGTCTAGGCTTTCAAGTAAAATTAGCTAAAAATATCAGAGCCGAAAGAGGATTTAATGCCGGGACTGACGCTCAGAGATTAGCAGATTTACACAGTATGTTTGGCGATAATGAGGTCAAGGGTATTTGGTGTGCTAGAGGTGGTTATGGTTGTAGTCGATTACTACCAAATATTAATTACAAACTCATCAAAAAAAATCCAAAAATATTAATTGGCTTTAGCGACATTACCGCTTTGATACAGGCGATTTATAAGGAAACAGGTTTAGTGGGTTTTCATGGGCCAGTTGGTTCTTCTGACTTTACAGATTATACCAAGGAGTATTTAACCAAAGTCTTAATTGAACCACAAAACAATCTAACGATTGATTTATCCAAAGAAAATGAGGAACTAGCGAAAACAGATGCTGTTTATCAAACAGCAACTATTCGTGGAGGAATGGCACAAGGAAAGTTAGTTGGCGGAAATTTATCTTTGTTAGCACCACTAGCAGGCACAAAATATCAGCCTAAGATTAAGGGTAAATTATTATTCATGGAAGAAATTGGCGAGTCCCCTTATCGCATTGATAGAATGCTTACTCAATTAAGACAGAGCTATCCATTGAAAGATGCAGCAGGAATAATCTTAGGTGTTTTTCGAGGATGTGAAATGAAGGAAGGTAGCCGATCACTTAGTTTGATGGAAACTTTAAAAGATCGATTAGGAGATTTAGGGATTCCTGTTTTTTATGGAGCGGCTATTGGGCATATTTCTAATAATATGACTTTGCCTGTTGGTGTGAAAGCTAAATTAGATGCAAATAAAGGGTTGATAACTTTATTGGAAAAAGGGGTGAGATAAAAAAAGCAGATAATTGAATTCAATTATCTGCTTTTTATTATAAGTTTATTTTTAAATTTTTGCTGGTCAGGAGACCAGCACATATCGATTTCAAGTCAGAGACTTTGAAATATCGAACATTTAGCAAATTGCCAACTGCTATACTGCTGGCTGCCGACTGTTAAGGTCTAGGCTCCTTACCAATCGAAATCATATTCGTAAACAAACGGTAAGCACCAGGCACACCAGCAGGCAATTCTCTAAACCAAGAATAACCAGAATAAATATAGTGACCTTTGCCATGTTTAGCGACTAATAATCCACCATCTTTAGGATCTTCGCCAGGATCGTTAGCAGATAAAATAGCCGTGAATTTTTCTTTATCCCAATCATCCGCAAAATACAAGCCTCTTTCTTGTACCCAACCATCAAAGTCTTTGGCAGTGATTTTATTAGGATAATTCAAGACTTCATGATCTGGAACCAACATTCTTACCTCTGCCTCCTCTACCGTTACTCTGTCTCTGGACAAATTCATTTTGTAAGGGGCAATTTTTTCCTTATCCATTTTCAATCTCCAAGTCGTATTGTATTGCACAATCATCGTCCCACCTTTTTCGACATAATCGAATAATTTAGGTTGGTAAAACTTCAATCTTTCGACGGTATTATAAGCACGGATACCTAAAATAATTGCATCGTACTTATCTAAGTTTCCAGCTATGATTTCAGCATCTTTTAGTTCCGTAACATTGTAACCGATTTGGGCTAAACTAGTTGGAATTTCATCACCAGCTCCCATGATATATCCAATATTCTCCCCTCTTTTTTTGATGTCTAATCGCACTACTTTAGATTCTTCTGGTTGGAAAATCGTTTGAGTTGGAATATGGTCATATTCGATAAAAGTTGCTCCTTTCGTATAAGTCGAGCCATCAGCTAATTCGACAATTGGAGAAATCAATCCTTCTTCTTGGTTCTTAGGCGGAAATAATTGGAAGGTAACCAGTTGCTCTTCCCCTTTAATACCCAAGTTAACAGCAACAAATTCTGGTTCAATTTTCCAGCCATTTGGACGAGCTAATGTCACTTTTCCTTTGATATTTTCTTTACTAGATTTAACTAAAACACTTACCGTCTTAGCTGCGTCATTAGCGAAAACATAGACCTTTTCTTGAATGTTCGCAAAAACAGGTGGTGTTACTTCAAAAGGTCGGTAGATCTCGGCTTTTACAGGATCTGCCTTTTTATGTACCACTTCTTTGATAATAGAAATCGGTGATCCTTCCACTAAGAAATTGAATTGCACTTTGACAGGGCGTGGCGTTTCTGGCAAACCTCTTAAAGTTTGGTCTTCCACTGTGTACATTCCTAGTTCTGATTTTTTATTTAACCAATAAGGATTTGTCATTGCCATATCAGCAGGTAAAGCTAATTCCGCTTTTAATTTTAAAGTAATATTATTTGCCAATGCTTTGCCAACCATAGAATCGGCATTCGTAGGATGAATCGTATAAGATTTCAAAGTCGCATTGACAGCAGAACGATTGACTACTTCCATATCTAATTTTACAGATTCCCCTGGTGTAGCAGAATAGTCGTTGGCTAAAACTTCTACAAAAAGCCCCATACAAGCCTCAATGATAGATTCAATTTCTGCTTGCTTAATATTTTTCCAATAACCGTCAGGTAAGGCTTTGATTAATTTATGTGCTTTGATTAATTCAGGAACACTCGCTCCTGGATTCATATAATTGAAATTCTTTTCAACGCCTGCTAATATTTTTCCAATCGGCGCACCACCTTTTATTCTAGTCCAAGTAATATCAATACCATCAAAAATATCATGCTCATCCTTTGGCATATCGCCTTTTAGTAACTTCAAATATTCGATAGATTCTCCTCTAGTTCCTGCTCGACCCATCCCTTGGCAAGCGTGTTGACTACGACTTTCTGCCGAAATCTCAGAATTAGATTTTCCTTTGATTGGGTAATAAACACCTACATCTACATTGACCATATCAGATTTATCCGCCTCTGCGAATTTTTCTCTACTACCATAAAACCACCAAGAAGTATTAAAAAATAGACGTTGTGGCTGCCAAGTCTCTGTATATTTTAATTGTTCTGGATAGCTACTTTTTTTACCTGCTAGATCAAAAGCCTCGTAAGACAAAATAGCAGAAGAAGTATGATGACCATGCGTTTTTCCAGCAGATTCATGATCGAATCTATTGATAATTACATCAGGTTTCCATTTTCGAATAGCCCATACAGCGTCTGCTAAAACTTCTTTTTCATTCCAAATTTTTAAAGTCTCATCTGGGTGCTTAGAAAAACCAAAATCATTCGCTCTACTGAATAATTGGTTGCCACCATCAATTCTACGAGCAGCTAATAATTCTTGCGTTCGAATGACGCCTAATAATTCTCGAATTTCGGTACCAATCAAATTTTGTCCACCGTCTCCTCTAGTCAAAGATAAGTAGGCGGTATTGACTTTCAATTCATTGGACATATAAGCGATCATGCTGGTATTTTCATCATCAGGGTGAGCTGCGACATATAGAACAGAACCAAGCACATTTAATTTTTGGATGCCTTCATGGATTTCTCCCGAAGTCCATCTTTTAGGTGCTTGTGCAAAAAGGCTGAAAGTTAGGAAAGAAAGGATCAAGCCTAATGCAGTAATTTTTCTAAACATGGAAATATTTTTAATGGTCTAAGTTTTCTAATTTAAACAGTATAGGAAAATGGAAAGTTGCAAAGGTAGGAGAATTGGGTGGTCTTAGGCATTTATTTATTGTCAAAGAACCATAGAAACTGTCTTTACTAATTTTTATAGCTCACCTTATCTTAGTATTTTGATGACTTTAGGTGAGCTATAAAATTATATTAAAGATGACAAGACTAGTTGGCAGAGAAAAAGGAAAATTGCAAAAGTATAAGAATCTCAATCACTTAATTAAGTTCATCTGTATATTGATTTAACGTTCTCGCATAGGTAGTAATAACAGCTTTTACTACCAGATGAGTATTGATGCTAGGTTAGGTACGTATTTTTTTACTTTTGGTCTAACTCCATATCATCTATTCTTCGTTTTATCATATTTAACGTTCCTTCGTTAAGTAGTCCTTCTTTAACTGCTTTTTCTAGAAATGGTAAATATTTATATCTTATTTCAAGACTATTACTGTGATGAATAACTAAGGCGGGAGTAAAGTTTCCTTCCCTACCTACTAATTTTCTACTTGGATATCCGTATTCTTTGAAAATTTCATCAATTTTTATAAGATTTATTGAGTCGATTATATGCATTTCTTTTCTTAGTTCTATCTCTAAGTCAGGAGCTGTATTTTTTGCATTAATTCTTTTTCTAATTTCTTGGTCATCCACATTAATTTGCCTCAATACTTCAACTAGTTTCATATTAAAATTTGTACTATCTTCTACAGGTTTACTTTCTTGTGCATACTTTTCTTCCTCTTCCTTCATTATAGCAAATTTTTGATATGACTTATTTTGATTTATTTCATCGCAAAAGCTAATTATCTTTTTGAATTCGATTGTGTCAAGTTTCAAGATATTTACACCAAAGTCATGTCTTTCATATAACCAATACCATTCATAGATTTTATCGCATCTATTTGGTTCATTCTTAATTGATAAGTTCAATAACTCAAATGTTGCGAACCTATCAGCCTTTAAATTTGCGAGTTGTATCGCAGCATCAAAATAATTTTCCGTCCTATATGCCTCTTTTAGTAGATTCGAATACTCATTGTATCTTCCTTGAGACAGTTCATGATGTTTTTCAGGAATCGGTTTTTCTATTTTTTTTTTGCAGAAACAAAATAGAATTACAAAAACGAATAGAGTTATTTTAGCAGAATTTTTTTTCCTTCTATTTTGGTATTTTTACTTTTTATCATTTAATTTATTTATGCCTTTGTCAGAAATAGAATGTATATTTTCAATACCGCCACCCCTCCAAATCAACCCCCTCAGGCGCACGCCGCCCAATCTCCCGAGCCCACTTAGAAATAAACATAGAATGATAACGCAAACGAGAAATAGCATTGGGTTGGGTATGGTCACCATTCCAACAATGTTCCGCTAATTCACCATAATCGACTTCTCCGTCATAATAAGGTTCGGAAGTACTTTCTAAAAAATCTTCAGCTAAATAGACCGCATTATTGAGGTAATAATTGTCCATATCACCGCAGTAGATATTGATTTTCCCTTTGAGTTTAGGCCCAATCGTTTTCCAATCTCTTTTCATGATATAAGTCAGGTCATAATTTTCTTTCCAATAATTGGCTACTTCTGGATTGATTTCACCCGTCATTTTATTCCAAATTCTTTTAGGGTAGCCATCTTCCCCAACGGGTGAAAATACCGCCTCCCAAATATCCCATTGTTGACCAGAACGACTTTTTGTACCCAAAACCAATTCTCGATAATTTGCCTCTTGCAAAGTAGAATTGACTCGACCTAAATAGTCTCGATGCATTGGACGAGGTGTTTTTTTGAAATCACTTTCTAAAAAATAAGCATTTTTATCTTTGTATAAATCGACCAAGCAATATGCCCGAAAATCTATTGGGTCTGGACAAGCAGCATAACAGCCATTATATTCATCGGGATATTTAACTTGCACAGCTAATGCTTCCCAACCACCAGTAGAACCACCATAAACAAATCTAGCCCAACCTTCGCCAATACCACGAAACTGTTTTTCAATGTGTGGAATCAACTCATAAGTAATGGCATCTCCATAAGGACCTAAATTTTCAGAATTGACCGCATAAGAATCATCATAATATTGATTCGCATGCTGAATTTTGATAGCTAAGACTCTAGGGAAATTCGCACTCGTCCATAATTTGTAAAAATCATGTGCCTCTTGCTGTTCTCTAATATTATACCCATCAATACCAAAACGAGCACTAAAAGTTGGTTTCAAATTAGGATCAGGAGGCGTCTCTCTAAAACCACCAAAATCATAAGGAAAATGTCCATGCATAATGGCTAATGGATATTTTACATCAGGATGTTCGTCGAATCCTTCCGGCAATAAAACGTGCGCCCCCAAATACATATCTCTTCCCCAAAACTTTGATAGTAATTCACTTTTTATTTTGATGTGCTTAATATATTTCGTGTCTTTCGGAGGTTCGATTGGTTTGATTTTTTGATCTAATGCAATCTTTATCGTTGATTTCTGACTAGGATCAATCAATATTTTCTTTGGCGTACTGTATAGATTTTCTGGCGACCGATTCCATTGTTGTCCTTCCCCATTATCTGCGGGCAATTTGACGATATGTCCATCGGCACGATTATAGGTTTCGTAAACATTCAATAATGCCTGTACATAATATGCTCCTTTAGGAATATCGGTGATGCTTTTTAGTGGATAACCAAAAGCAGTAGTGCCAAAAGTAGCGTTATTAGCACCACCAAAATCTTCTACATCAATCCCAAAAGCTAATTGAGAGTTGGGGCCATCTGCAATTTGAAATCGAGGTTCTTTTTCATTATTATTAGAAATGAGTAATAATAATCGACCGTCTAATGGCTGAACACTTAATGATTTTGGTAGCGTAACTTCAAAGGAGAGTTGGCTAGTGGTATTTTGAATCTCTTTTGTGCTAGAACAGGAAAATAAGATTGTTACCAGAAATAAAGAAAGAAGGGTATTGCGAGGTGTCATAATGAATATGGTTGTGTGCCGACCTTATAATTATCGGTAAATCTTTTGACTAAGGTAAGAATTAAAACGATAGGATTTTATCACAAATCAAGTAAAATATCTAATGTTATATTTTTTGAACCACAAAGGAGCAAAGGTCACAAAGGAAATTCACAAAGTATATTTTGAATCTTTGTGAAAACTCTTTTGTGTTCTTTTGTTTCTTTGTGGTTGAAAAACCGTCATGATGGAAAGTACTACTAATTCTAAACAGAAAACACTTATTTTTATTGGCTTTGCATGTGTCCTACCTCCCAAAATAAATGTCTCCTGTTTAGGAATAAATACTTACAACTTTTTCTTCAGAGCGAATAATTCATCTCGATATTGAGCAGCAGAAATAAAGTCCAATTCTTTGGCTGCTTTTTTCATTTTACGCTCCGTTTCCGCAATCATTTTTTCGATTTGATCTTTAGTCATGTATTCCACAATCGGATCTGCGGCAATACTTAATTCTTCTGGTTCGATATAAGCATTGGTATTTTTACCACGAATATCTAGAATAGAACCTTGGTTCATAATTTCTTCTCGGGTCTTACTCACGGTACGAGGCGTAATACCATGCTTTTCATTATAGGCTATTTGGATGGATCGTCTACGATTGGTTTCATCAATCGTTCGTTGCATAGATTCTGTCACCTTATCGGCGTAAAAAATAACTAACCCATTGGAGTTTCTTGCTGCCCGTCCAGCAGTTTGAGTTAAGGAGCGGTCGTTTCTTAAGAACCCTTCTTTGTCAGCATCAAGAATAGCCACCAAGGAAACTTCTGGTAAATCCAGCCCTTCTCTTAAAAGGTTTACACCAATCAATACATCAAAAACGCCTAAACGTAAATCCCGAAGAATTTCCACTCGTTCCATCGTATCCACTTCGGAGTGTATATAGCGACACTTAATATCAACTTTGATTAAATATTTAGAGAGTTCCTCAGACATTCTTTTGGTCAAAGTTGTGACCAACACCCTTTCTTCTTTTTCGATTCTTTTATGAATTTCATCTAGTAAATCATCGATCTGGTTCAAACTAGGACGAACATCAATTGGTGGATCTAATAGGCCAGTAGGTCTAATAATTTGCTCTACAAAAACACCACCTGTTTGTTCCAATTCATAATCACTTGGAGTAGCACTTACAAAAACAACTTGATTAATTAGACTTTCAAATTCCGTAAAATTTAAAGGTCGGTTATCCATTGCCGAAGGCAGACGGAAACCAAAATTGACCAAGTTGAGTTTTCTAGCACGGTCCCCGCCCCACATACCTCTGACTTGTGGTACGGTAACATGACTTTCGTCAATAATCATTAAATAATCGTCGGGGAAATAGTCTAGTAAACAGAAAGGTCTTGTTCCTGGATTACGACCGTCAAAATATCGAGAGTAATTTTCGACTCCATTACAATAGCCTAACTCTCGCATCATTTCCAAATCAAAAGTAACCCGTTCTTTAATTCTTTGCGCCTCTAACAGTCGAGATTCTCTTTCAAAATATTTTTGTTGGGCATATAATTCATCTTCAATATCTCGAAGAATATCGTTCATTCTATCTTTTGGGGCAATGTATAGATTCGCAGGAAAAATAGCCGCAGTTTCTAAAGATTCGATTCTTTTGCCTGTTTCGATTTCTATGCGTTCAATATCTTCGATTTCATCACCGAAAAAGGTGATTCTATAACCGTAATCCACGTAGGGTAAATTAATATCAATCGTATCTCCACGCACTCTAAAAGTCGCTCGCTTAAAATCTAATTCTGTTCTAGAATATAAAATCCCAACTAGTTGATACAAGAAAGTATTTCGAGTGACTACCAAACCTTTGTGCAATCGAATGATACCCGTTTTGTAATCTTCTGGATTTCCCATACCATAAATACAGGAAACAGAGGCGACAATAATAATATCCCTTCGACCAGATAAAAGAGAAGAAGTAGCACGCAATCGAAGTTTATCTACCTCTTCATTAATCTGTAAATCTTTTTCTATAAAAGTATCGGAAGACATAATATATGCCTCGGGTTGATAATAATCGTAGTAAGAGACGAAATATTCTACTGCATTATCAGGAAAGAATTCTCGAAATTCTCCATAAAGTTGAGCAGTAAGCGTTTTATTATGCGTAAGGACTAAAGTAGGTCGATTGAGTTCTTTGATGACATTAGCCATCGTAAAGGTTTTTCCTGACCCAGTAACCCCCAATAAGGTTTGGGCAGCATCACCAGCATTGATACCTTCCAATAATTGTTTGATTGCCTCTGGCTGGTCACCAGTCGGTTTGAAAGGAGAATTTAATTGAAATCCCATTTTGTGATAAATAAGTCTTGGATTAAAAAATGCTAGTGTTTTTCCTTTTCTAAAATATCTAAACGTAACTATTCAGAATCGAGAACAGTCCACGATAGTGATCGGGAGTAGAGATTAGAGACTTGAAATCGGCAAAAAGTCTAGATTTTTCCTGTAAGCAATCTCTTTTCTCTCAATGCAATGTTCTCTACTCTCTGTTCTGAATATTTATTGTTTACTCCATGCACCGTAGCCACCTTCCATATCATAGACTTCTGAAAATCCCATGTCTTTCATTTTTTTATAGCATTTACCACTTCGTCCTCCTGCTTGACAAAAAATGAAGACAGGTTTTGATTTGTCTAGTGTATTTAATTGATTTTCAAGGTTTTCTGATTTGAAATCCATATTTATGGCACCATCTAAAGAGCCTCGACTGAATTCTTCGGGAGTCCTAACATCGATTAGCTGTGGATTTGAAACAGCCGACATACTTGTTTTGAATTGAGGAATAGAAACTTTTCCATCAGTATTATTCTCAGTATTAGTCCCTGTATTTGAACTACAAGCGACAAATAAGAAGAAAAGGAAAAAAGCGGAAAGAGATGAATAATTTTTCATGAAAGTTTATTTACAAAATTAACTCAAAATTTGGAATTATAGTTTTATGCAAAAAAAGTTATTTTATTTGAATTTTCTAAAAATAAAGAAAGCACTTAATGTTTATCATTTTTGAAGAACAATATGGATTTAAAAAAGTGCAAAATAGATTCTGCTAAACAGGAAAGCTACGAAATAGCTGCTTGTGTAACAAGGTTTACTCTTAAGATAATTTGTATGTAATTTATTTATATGTATTAGTAAGCGGCAAATAATAATAAGTTTTTGTAGCGGTTAGAAAAGTATAAGGTGAGTTAAAATTGTCAATAAGTAGCTTTTTCCTTGATTGTTAGTAGTTTATGATAAAAAAATATAAAAAATAATTGACAATATAGATTCATTTCTTTATATTTGTATCTGTTTTAAGTAAAGCTAACCTTGCTTGTCCCTTAATACATACCAAAAATAGATACACCTTAAATTCCAAGGACAAGAAATAAATTAAGTTAAACATATAAGAGAAAACTGAGTGTAACATTAGGCTTATAGTTAATTTGTCTATACCTAAAGTTTTAATTTTCTACACAATTATACGTGTTACACACTCAATAATCAAACATAAGGCTGCACCCAGTTTTTTATGAGGAACTAAATTTATTAAGGTTGAGATAAACCAAGGGTAATCTTTGTTCTATAGAACAATCTGAGAAAATTAAATAAGAAGGGAAAATTTGAATGATAATAATACAAAAACGGCATAGATAAAAGTCCTCTAAAACAACGGTATCATGGTAGCGAAGGATCAAGAATTAAAAATTATTTTCAAAGGGTGTCTTGAATTCGGTAACGAGAAAAGTTACAAGAAAGTATTCAAGATGTACGAACGTAGAATTGAAAATTACTACAAGAAAGACGTATTGTTTACAGAAGAAGAACTCTTCGATGAAGAGAATACTTGTGTGAACTTACCAAGAACAGTAGTGCTAAGTTCTATGAAGAAGTGGAAAGGAACAGTTAATCTGTTTGAATATTTGGCACAATTTGCTATCGCAGGACAAATGAGCGGTTGGTTGATTAAGAGTGGTAAAATATTAGAACAAGTAATAGTTGAACCTCATAGTGATAAGTTGGCAGTAAAAGCTTTCCGAAAAGGAAGAGAGTTAGTACAAGAGGAAGGAAAGGAAAAAGAAGCGATGGATGCTTTGAACACTGCAATTTTAAAATATGAGCGCCATGCTCAAGCATACGAAAGAAGAGGATTTATCAACTATCAGTTGAAAAACTATAATGATGCTTTGTATGATTTTACAAAAAGTATCAATATTTATCAGAATAACCCAGATCCATATTTCGGAAGAGCTAACATATATATATTAAAAGGAGAATTGGATAAAGCTATTCTTGATTTAGATGAATGTATCAAGAAGTCTATTCCTTTACAATCAATTTATTGGAAAGCACGTCGGATTAAAGGCGAATGTTTAGCCAAAAAGTCAGATTTTAAAGGAGCTTCTACAGAGTTTAGATTATTCTCTATCAGAAAATTTGCTCCAGACGATTCTAATAATAAGTGGAAAAAATATATTTTCACTAAATATGGTCAGACTTTACTTGAGTTAGGCAACTATCAAGATGCCGTGGCTGCATTCAATGAAGCTGTCAAGCTAGAGCAAGAAACCGCTGAGAAAGTATTAGAGGCGGATCCTCTACTATACCGAGGGATCGCTTTGCAGAAAGCAGGAAAAAAAGGATTTGTGAAAGATTGGAAACAAGCAGCGAAACTTGGCTCAGAGAAGGCAAGAAAATTAATGAAAGAGTTTGCATAATTGCAAAAAAGAAGATAAGACAAAAAAGCCGTTAGATTAAATTCTAACGGCTTTTTTTGTTTTCTACCGATCTGATCTAAGAATACTATAAAATCAAAGAGAAAAGTAATAAAAAGGGTGATTTTATTAACTAAAAAGTAGAAAAAAGTCCATTTTTTTTCTTTATTTTTGTTGACCCGAAAAAAAGCTAATCCATCCCCCGCAAATCTAGATTTGAGGAACCAGACTGTTCTAAATATAAATTTCAAATAATTTAACAAACAAATAAATTGAATTAATCTATAATTAGCAGATTGATTCACCCTAGGACTAAACTCTAAAAATTAAGAAGGGAAAAGCAGAAAACTTACACAAAATTTATTAACTTTCGTCAGTCAAGAACGAATCTTTAATTAACTAAGTCAATATTAGACATTGACAAGTAACTTTACCTAGCTTTCAAAAAGCTATACTTAATTTTAGAGCAAGCAACACAAGAATGGTAGAAACGAAAATTGACCTTCACGAGGCACTACAAGCACAATTTGGCTTTGATAAATTCAAAGGCAACCAAGAAGAGATTGTCCAGAGCGTATTAGATCGCAGAGATACATTTGTGATAATGCCCACAGGAGGTGGAAAATCTCTTTGTTACCAACTTCCAGCATTAATGATGCCTGGAACAGCGATCATTATTTCGCCTTTAATCGCTTTGATGAAAAATCAGGTAGATTCGATTAGAGGATATAGTCAAAATGATGATGTCGCCCACTTCTTAAATTCTTCCCTTTCCAGAGTACAAATCAAGCAAGTAAAGTCGGACATCGAAAGTGGTCGCACTAAATTACTGTACGTAGCTCCAGAAACTTTGACTAAAGAAGAAAATATAGAATTCTTTAAGCAAGTAGATTTATCTTTTGTGGCGGTAGATGAGGCACACTGTATTTCAGAATGGGGTCACGATTTTAGACCAGAATATCGCCGAATTCGGCATATGATAAATGATATTAATAAAGATATACCTGTAATTGCTTTAACTGCAACTGCAACTCCTAAAGTTCAATCTGACATCGTCAAGAATTTGAACATGAAGAATGAAAATATTTTCATTTCTTCTTTCAATCGAGACAACCTTTATTATGAGGTTCGTCCTAAGGGTAAAAAGGAAGCTACTTTCAGAAGTATTGTACAATATGTAAAAGGACAAGCCGATAAGTCTGGTATTATATATGTGCAATCTAGAAAATCTACTGAAGAAATAGCTAAGGTTCTAAATGTCAATGATGTAAAAGCTGCACCTTATCATGCAGGTCTTGATGCGAAAACTAGAAGTAAGACGCAAGATGATTTCTTAATGGAGGAGATTGATGTGATTGTGGCCACTATTGCTTTTGGTATGGGTATTGACAAGCCAGATGTACGATTTGTTATACACTATGATATTCCCAAAAGTATTGAAAACTACTATCAAGAAACAGGTAGAGCAGGAAGAGATGGATTACAAGGAGACTGTTTAGCATTTTATGCTTATAAGGATATCTTAAGGTTAGAAAAGTTTTTGAGAGACAAGCCTGTTGCAGAACGAGAATTGAGTGCACAACTGATGCAAGAGATCATGGCTTATGCCGAAACGACTTCTTGTCGTCGTCGCTTTTTACTACATTACTTTGGTGAGGAATATGACGATGCCCAGTGTAATGATATGTGTGATAATTGCCGACATCCTAAGAAGAAATTAGAAGTTCAGAAGGAAATGGTTGAGGCAATCAATTCCGTAGTTGCTCTTCAAGAAAATTATAAAATCAAAACTTTAGTAGACTTCATAAAAGGAAAGGATACTAAAGAAATGCAAGATTTTAAATTTAATAAGAAGGAATTATTTGGAATAGGCAAAGATAAGGATGAGACTTTCTGGAATTCAGTTTTCCGTCATGCGCTTTTGAATAACTTGATCTTAAAAGAAATTGAGAACTATGGTATTCTAAAATTAACGGATGCAGGAAAGGCGTTTGTTAAGAATCCTAGTTCTGTCATGATTCCAATCAATCATAATTATGATTCGGCGGAGTTTGACGTAAAGGAATCATCGGGTAAGTCAGCAGTATTAGATGAACTACTGATTAAGATGCTTAAAGATTTACGAAGACAAGAGGCTAAAAAACGAAATGTGCCTCCTTTCGTAATATTCCAAGATCCATCATTGGAGGATATGGCAACACAGTATCCAATCTCGATGGACGATATGAAAAATATTTCAGGAGTCAGTCATGGAAAAGCATTGAGGTATGCGAAGCCATTTATTACAATGATTCAGGAGTATGTAGAGGTGAATGAAATAGATCGACCTACGGATTTTGTAGTAAAATCTGTTGCTAAGAAATCAAAAGTAAAAGTAGCTATCATTCAAGGGATCGACCGTAAAATTCCATTAGATGATATAGCGTCTTCCAATAACTTATCAATGGAAGAAATGATGCACGAGTTAGATGCAATCGTTACTTCTGGAACAAAATTGAATATTGATTATTATTTAGAGGATGCGGTAGATGAATACTCTAGAGAAGATATCTATGAGTATTTTATGGAGGCAGAGTCAGATTCTCCAGAAGAGGCTTACAGAGAATTAAAGGAAGATGATATTACTATCGAGGAAATACAGTTAATGAGAATAAAATTTTTATCTGAAATGGCTAACTAAATTCGATGAAAATTTCAAAACATTAGCAAATAATAAAGCCTTTCAGATTATTCATCTGAGAGGCTTTGTTTTTAAATACTTATGCGCTGTCCAAAGTTTTGAAAATGTATATTTTTTGACGCTGAAGGACGCTGACTTTTATGACTTTTTTATGTTTTTCTATTCGAGGTTGTATTGACAAGACATAACTAAAGCATAACTTTTCGCAAGAAAACATAATAAATCATAACTTCAAACAGCGTCTTTCAGCGTCGAAAAAAACTTCATACACTCCTTAATACTTATCAATGAAAATTCTAATTATCAACGGGCCAAATTTGAATCTTTTAGGAAAAAGAGAGCCTGAAATTTATGGGCATCAAACCTTTGAAGCATATTTTTCTATTTTGAAAAAGAAATACTCAAACATTAACTTGACCTATTTTCAAAGTAATTCAGAGGGGGCTTTAATTGATAAAATCCATGAGGTAGGTTTCTCTTATGATGGAATCGTCATGAACGCAGGTGCTTACACTCATACCTCTATTGCGATTGCCGATGCGATTGGTGGAGTAACCACACCTGTTATAGAAGTTCATATCTCAAATATTCACGCACGAGAGGCATTTAGACACCATTCCTATTTGGCAGCAAAATGTGTTGGTAGTATTGTAGGTTTGGGGTTAGTTGGTTATAACTTGGGAATTGACTATTTCATAGGTAAAAATGCTTAAATTAGAATTGATAGCATTTCATTTCTTTTCCCTTTTTGCTGCCACCACCTTTCCAACCTAGTTGAAATGGATTAATTTTAATAGCCGCATAAAAGTCAGTACCAGTCAGATTTTTTTTACCCAAAAAGCTACCTAAATTTTCTGTACCAATCGTGATAAATGCCAATCGAGCAGCCGCTCCTACTTGTAGATGCTCCCAGTTATAAATAGAAATAGGTAAAAATGCAGAGATCCATCTACTTTCATATCTTGGCGTTAGGGCGAATAAATTGCCTCTTTCTACACTAATATTTCTTCCTGTTATTCTTTGGACCATAGTCGCATTGACGTATACATTTTCGACCAAAGCGACATCGGCTTGTAAGCTAAAAGCCGTAGGCAAACCTAAATCATAAGTATTACCAGAAAAGGTAGTTAATGTATTATTGAATAATTCTTCATCTAAAACAGCTAATCCTTCTCTAAGGTCAGTAACATCTTCAAAGTTTCTAGGATTTAGCGTAAAAGGTTCATTTATGTCAATATTGTGTAGCTCGGTATTACTGTCAAAACTTATCTGTCCAATATCTAAAATAGATACTCCTAATTTGTAGCCAAAACCATCTAAATACTCGTCAGTAGCAAAGGTCAAACCAATATCTATTCCAAACCCTGAGCCATTGTTTTGTAAATTAACAGCCTCTTCATCTGCACTTGAGCTGGTAAAACCGAAACGTATATCCGCACCATTTTCAAAAGTCAAAATGTCTCTTTCCATCTTAGTAATTTGTAAATTGACATCATTTTTTAGAAAGAAAGACTCATACCCTTGAAGGTACTTTATATTGAAACCAATACCAATTTGTCCATTATTAGTGACGCCTTTAAATAGATAGTTGAAACCAATCTCACTCCAAGCCATTCCTGCTAAATTGGAAGGTGTAACTGCATAATCCTCTCCTTGTCGAACGCTTAGGTAATCATAGTACCCGAAGACAGCAGGGACTTTCTGTCCACCACCGGCTACGCGGAAATTAGTAAATAGACCAAAGCTATGTTTTTCAAAGTTTAGCATAAACGAAGGCCCTGTGAGAGTAGTAGAAAAGTAAGCAAATTTATCATTACCAGGTTCGACAAAATCAAATACGACCGACCCTGCTGCAAATTGTTGATCACTAGGAAAATCTGTTGCTAGGAAAATATTGTCCTCTCTAGTATTGAGAAGATCACCTAAGCTTGAATTTTGAAAACCACCGAAACTATTATCGACAAAGAAACCAACTGCTCCTAAATTAACATCCCATTGAAATGGTGTCGTTAAATTATTAGCAGGATTGAGTAAAATACTGTTAACACCTGAATAATTTTCTGTTCTTAGTCCAAGCTGCTCTTGTCCAAAGCAAACAAAAGAGAGCGAACACAAAAGGGATATTAAATAAATATTGTATTTCATTATTTAAAATTTATCATCTAAATACGTTTAAAAGTTAAATTAGATTGTCTGACTTAGCTATAAATTGTAGCAACTAGCTGTCTCCTACTGCCATAATTTCTAAATTCACATAAATAAATGCCTTGCCAAGTACCTAAGTTAAGTCGATGATTGGTAATTGGAATCGTAATGGAAGAACCGACTAAGGTCGATTTGATGTGTGCAGGCATATCATCTGGTCCCTCAAAAGTATGCGTAAGGTAAGGTTCATTTTCTGGCACTATTTTATTGAATATACTTTCGAAATCAACTCTCACAGAGGGATCGGCGTTTTCGTTAATAGTTAGGCCAGCTGAAGTGTGTTTAATGAAAAGTGTAAAGATTCCCGTCTTTGGGAGTTTTGGAATATGCTTTGCTAGGACACTATCAATTAGGTGATAACCTCTGGAGTAGGCAGGTAAAGTCAGTTCAATTTGTTGAATCATAGCATCAAAAATTAGAGAAATTTTAGAGATAAAACAGTATAGTAATTACATATAAATCAGAAAATAGGCTACATAGGTTCACTTCCTTTTTTAATATTTTTCTTTTCTGATTTTAAATATCGTATTTTTGTATAGATAAAATAACCAAAACAATTTGGCAAAGTATGAATCGAAAGAACAAATATATCTGCATACATGGACATTTCTACCAACCACCTAGAGAAAACGCGTGGTTAGAGACAGTAGAAAAACAAGACTCAGCAGCGCCATTTCATGATTGGAATGCGCGGATTAACTTTGAGTGTTATGCTCCTAATACAGCTGCAAGAATAAAGGAAGGGGACGAAATTATCAAGATTGTTAATAACTATCGAAAGATTAGTTTCAATTTTGGCCCTACTTTATTGTCTTGGATGGAACAGGCTGATAAGGATACTTATGACTCCATCGTTAGGGCAGATAAAATGAGTCGTAAGAAATTTGGAGGGCATGGATCTGCTGTAGGTCAGGCATATAGCCACATGATTCTTCCATTGGCGAATCAAAAAGATAAAGATACCCAAGTAATTTGGGGGATTAAAGATTTTGAGAGTCGCTTTGGTCGAAAACCGAAAGGAATGTGGTTAGCAGAAACTGCAGCCGATACCGAAAGTCTAGAAACGCTAGTGCGACATGGCATCGAATATACTATATTAGCTCCCCGCCAAGCTAAGTCTATTCGAAAAATTGGAGAAGAACATTGGCAAGATTTAGAGCATGCTAGCATTGATCCCCGACGTCCTTACCTGTGTAAATTACCTTCTGGAAAGTCTATTGCTTTATTTTTCTATGATGGAAATATCGCTCAAGATGTTGCCTTCAAAGGTATATTGAACAATGGAAAAGATTTTGCT
This sequence comes from uncultured Saprospiraceae bacterium, assembly GCA_937924145.1. Taxonomy (GTDB): domain Bacteria; phylum Bacteroidota; class Bacteroidia; order Chitinophagales; family Saprospiraceae; genus JAFMDF01. The sequence continues at coordinate 15,524 of CALDTJ010000299.1, read as the reverse complement.
AATCGTTTAGTCAGTACATTCGATGATAACGATGAACCACAATTAGTCAATGTGGCTACCGATGGAGAAAGTTATGGGCATCATCATCGACATGGAGAAATGGCTTTGGCATTTTGTTTAAACCATATCGAAGAAAATAACTTAGCAGTTATTACAAATTATAGTGAATATCTAGAAAAGTTTCCACCTACTTACGAAGTAGCCATTCATGAAAATAGCTCCTGGAGTTGTGTGCATGGAGTCGAAAGATGGCGATCCAATTGTGGTTGTCGAGCAGACGGGAATAATGGGTGGAGTCAAGCCTGGAGAAAGCCGCTAAGAGAATTATTAGATTGGTTGAGAGATGAGCTGATTCCTATTTATGACGTAGAGGCTAGTAACTTAATCGTTTCTCCGTGGGATGCAAGGAATGATTATATTCATGTCATCCAAAATCGTACTGATGAGACGATTAAATTATTTTTAGAAAAATATGCGACTAAGAATTTAAATGAGCATGAAGTTTCTAAAGTTTTTCGACTACTAGAAATGCAGCGGAATGCGATTTTAATGTTTACAAGTTGTGCATGGTTTTTTGATGAAATATCTGGTTTAGAAACCAATCAAGTTTTGCAATATGCTCTGAGAGCAATCTCTTATGCAAAGCAAGTATCAGGAGTGGACTTGCATCCTGAATTTCAAAGACGTTTGGAGCAAGTACCAAGTAATGTTTTTGAAAACGGAGCAGTCAGTTACAAAGATGTAGTCTTACCAACTCGTTTAAATCTGGAGAGAGTAGGTATGCACTATGCTTGTGCGTCTTTATTTGCGCCTAATCCAGATGAACTTTCTTTATTTAATTACAAGGTAGAAAATGAGTTTTTTGATCGGATTATAGCAGGAAATTACCGTTTAGTAATTGGTAGAACAATCGTTAAATCAAAAATTACACATTCTAAAAAAGCCTTTAGTTTTGCCGTTTTATATTTAGGTCAACAGAATATTATCGGTAATTTGTCTGTGAATATGCCAGGAGAACTTTATCAAGCGGCACGAGAACAATTATTGGAAGGATTTAGAGCAACAGATTTAGGCAAGGTAATCGGTTTGATGCAAACGCATTTTTCTTCTGATAAATTTTCTATATGGCATTTGTTTAGGGATGAAAAACGAAAGATTTTCCAACAGATAAATGAAAAAACACTAGAGCAGATAGAGAAAGATTTTAGAGAAATTTATAACGATAATTACCAATTGATGATGGGCATGCGGAATAGTGGTATTCCAATTCCAGATGTTTACATGAGTGCCTTAAAGCATGTGGTAAATACAGATCTACTTCGATTTTTTGATTCGACAATATTGAATATTAGAGAATTAAAACGCTTAGCAAAAGAGTTGAAAAGATGGAATCTACAGATTACGCATCCACAAACTTTAAAATTAGCAGCAGGAGAGCGGGTATTCTATGAAATCAAAAAGTTAGAGCACGTAGGAGTTCCAGAGAGTCAAGTTAGAGCTTTAGTAGAAATACTAGAGACTTTGAATGAGATGAATTTGGATTTAGATATCTGGAAAAGTCAGAATTCTTACTTTTCTTTGTTAAAGGGGTTTCATATAGGACACCAAGAGTTTGTTGATGAAGTCTGGAAGAAGACCTTCTTGCGATTAGGAGAATTATTGAATATTCGACCAGAGGCAGTATTCGCAAAAGAGCCTTCAAAAAAAGTAATTGTTTAGTCCTAAAGGGCTTACTAAATATTATAGAAGAGAGCTAAATGTGTAAAATCGTTTAGCTCTTTTTTATTTTAGGGAGTTGGAAATAAATAACGTACCCAAGTTTTGCGAAGTTATTTTTTCTTTAGACAAGGCGAAAAACGCAGTCGATGCCTTTGCATCGACGAGTATTTTCAACGCAGTATAAAGGAAAAAGAACAAGTAAAATGGGTAGATTATATTTTTCTAACTCCCTTATCATTGTTGAAAAGGAACTTTTGTCCATTCAATCCGATTATTATATAATCCAATTTATTTGACTCTTTTGGCTGGTAATCCAAACAATGCTTGAAAAAGCTACGGATTCTGATTAATTTCGCACCTTCAAAATTGACGAAAATCAACTTCATCATCAAATAAAGGATTAATGATTTATTAAATCCTTTTATAGTTTAAAAATTATCATGAGTAAGCGTACAGAAATTGTTGATGTTTTAAAAGCTCCAAAAATTGGAGATACAATAACCGTAAAAGGCTGGGTTCGTGCCTTTCGAAATAATAGATTTGTAGCCTTAAATGATGGATCTTCTTTCAAAACACTACAAGTAGTAATTGATGAGGAGAAAATTGATGAGGCAACGACTAAGCGTATTGGTTTTCATGCCTGTATTGCAGCAACTGGAATTTTGGTAGAATCTCAAGGTGCTGGTCAAACGGTAGAATTGCAAGCAGAAAGTGTAGAGATATTAGGAGATACAGATTTGTCAGAGTATCCATTGCAAGCTAAAAAGCAAACGATGGAATTCTTGCGAGAGAAGGCACAATTTAGAATGCGGACCAACACATTTAGTGCAGTATTCCGAATTCGACACGGAGTCGCTTTTGCCATCAATAAGTATTTTAACGATAACGGTTATTACTATTTACATACGCCGATTATTACAGGAAGTGATGCTGAGGGAGCAGGCGAGATGTTTAGAGTAACCACCTTTGAGCCGAATAGTGCCCCAACTACGGAAGACGGAAGTATCGACTATAGCCAAGACTTTTTTGGAAAAGCGACAAACATGACTGTTTCGGGTCAATTACAAGCAGAAATTGGTGCTTTGTCACTCGGTAAAGTATATACTTTTGGACCAACTTTCCGTGCGGAAAATTCTAATACGACTCGGCACTTAGCAGAATTTTGGATGATTGAGCCAGAAGTTGCTTTTGCAGACATTCATGATGACATGGATTTAGCAGAAGACTTTATCAAATATATCATTAACCATATCTTAGAAAACTATCCAGATGATTTAGCATTTTTGGATAAGCGGATTCAGGATATGGAGAAGAATATGAAGAAAGAGTTGCGTAGAGAAATGAGTTTGATTGAAACGCTTAAGTTTGTCGTAAACGATGAGTTCGCTCGAATCACCTACACCGAGGCAATTGACTTATTACGTAGGTCTAAACCATATAAGAAAGGTAAATTTGAATTTCCAGTAGAATGGGGAATTGATTTACAAGCGGAGCACGAAAGATGGTTGGTAGAGAAGAAATTCAAAAAACCAGTAATCGTAAGAGATTATCCAAAGGATATCAAAGCGTTCTACATGCGTATGAACGATGATGATAAAACGGTAGCGGCAATGGATGTCTTATTCCCTGGCATCGGAGAGGTAATTGGTGGTTCGCAAAGAGAAGAACGTCTAGATAAGTTGAAAAAGCGGATGGCAGAAATGAATGTGCATGAAGATGAATTATCGTGGTACTTAGACCTTAGAAAGTTTGGTGGTGCGCCACACGCTGGATTTGGTTTAGGCTTTGAAAGAATCATTCTTTTCATTACTGGTATGGCAAATATTCGAGACGTAATTCCTTTCCCTCGTACACCAGGAAACGCAGAATTTTAAGTAATACAACTCTTTGAGTTGTAAAAGATATAATAAGAAAACCGCTTACAGTATGATTCTGTAAGCGGTTTTTATGTTTAAAAAGAAATTTAAAGGAAATTCAAAAATACACGGCACAAAATCCGTGTGGAAATCAAATCCGTGTGGAAATCATTCTAAATCCCTAAACTAAATCATCTTCATCATACTGTTTACGAGGCATTGGTTTAGGTTGATCCAAATCTAAATATTCATCCATATCCAAATCTAATTCATCTTCGGGATAATCGTCATGTGGGGCAGTACGGTTTCTATTTTTCTCTCGAGCTTTCATACGCCTCATTTCCTTTTCGATTTCTTTATCTTCCCAGTCGGTATCCTCCCCCATTCCCATGAATCCGTAGGCTTTTACATAATGAGAAAATAAACCAATTCCCCAAAATAAAGCAACCATTGCCCATCCTCCACGAGTTCGGAAGAAAGTGCCAGAAAATAGCATGATTAAATTAACGATAATATAGGAACGAAGATGATTATGAAATTTCTTCTTTTCTTCTACTTTTTCTTTCGCTCTTTCATAATATTTGGAATCACTCATTATTAGAAAATTATTTTATTAGAGGTAAGATTAGTTTTAAATTTCTACCAAAGTAAAAATAATCATTTTTCTAAAAATAGAAAATAAAAAATTAGAGTAACCCCATGTATTCCAAGGCAAGATAACCTGCACCCACATTAGTAAACGATTCATCGGAGGGATTGGTTAAAAGGGAGCGGAATTTTTCGATAGGTAGTAGGAAAACTTCTATAAACTCGGTGTGATCTAATTGTTGAATACCCACTTTTTCGCAATCGAGCGCAAGTAAACAAATCTGTTTTTCAGTGCTGTAAGAATTTCTGAAATTTTTTAAGAATACAAATTTGCTCGCTTGATAACCCGTTTCTTCTAGTAATTCACGTGCGGCGGCTACTTCAAGATCTTCTCCTTTTTCGACCATTCCTTCGGGAAAAGAAGTCAATTGCATTTCAGGACCAGGTCGGTATTGTTTGACTAAGATGGCCTCTTTGGCTTTCGTAAAAGCGATGATAGAAACAAATTCATTAGTTTGTATAATATCGTAAGTAGCATGTTTGCCGTTCGGTAATTCAAACGTTTTTTGTAGGATACCACGCCAACCTTTAAATGCTACTTTTTCACTTATTTTTTTCCAGTTCATAAAAAATACTTTACTCATAATTATTGGGCGAAAATAAAGTGAACCATTTTGATTTTATCGCCTGACTTCTTTACGAGTGAAAGCCATTTTTAGTTCGAGTTTACCCTTTCGCTTTATCTTCTTTTGGAGGGTTATCAAAATCCATAGATTCTATTTTTCTGGTAGCGATAATATCTCTAGCTGGAGAGTTTTTATTTTCTTGGAAATTATATAAAGCAACAATACCTCTGTCATCCTTGACCTGTCCGTGAACGATCTCTAAAATTGGCGTATCCAAGCCTACCGCATCCGATAACTCTCTTAAAACAATCCGATCTTTATTGCCTTTTAGCAAATCAAAAACAGATCGAATCCCGATAGCTCGCAATCTTTCAATATCATCTTTTACATAGCAAATCAGTTTAGCTTGACCAATCCAATCTAATAGTTGTCGAGCATCATAAGGCGTTTCTGCGATTAATTGAGTAAGACTTGCTGTAGCTAAATTTTGAGCATTATCAATACCAATTTCTTCTAATCTTTCTTTATGATAAATACTAATACCTTCAATATTATAAAGAGATAAAGATTTCTCTGTTACACTTTCATTCGAAAAGAACTCTTGAAATCTAGTAATCAAATAATTTAAAATTCGCTGAGGAAAAATACCTGCTAAAAATGCGATACCTGCTAAAGATGCTTTGAAAGAGAATAGGTCGTTAGTGGTAGTTTCAGAACCTAATAAAAAGGAGGTAACTAAAGCCACCGCAGATGCTAACATAATTCTAATACCAGCACTATAGTAAACACTAGGGGATAAATCGTAAGCTACTAATCGGCGAATAATATTATAACCTGACCAAAGAAACCCACCTGCAAAAGCAAAAGCCAAAACGAAGAAACTTTGATTCATGACTGCTTGAGTATCCTCACTTCCAAAAAATGGTCCTGATAAAAATACATTATCATTAAAAGCAGAACCATCGCCACCAAAGGTAAAAGCGGTAATAAATCCAAAGAAAATTAAGAAAGCAAATAGAACAGGAAAAATATATCTAGAAACGGAGTAACTATCTCGAACCGTTCGAGAGGTGCTAATCCCCATTTCTGTAATAGATTTAGTAAATTCTTTTTCTTTTTGAGGGATAACCACCATGAAAAACGACATAGCAGTAAAAGGAATAAATCCACTAACAACAATAATCAAAATAACCCTTAAGGCAGGTAATAACTCGCTCATCCAATCCATAAATAGTATGTTTTTTAGTGTGGTGGACTTGATAAAATCCACTATTTAGTTTTCTAAGGGTGAAAATACATCATAATCACCAAAAAACAAATAATTATGGATCAAGCTATGAACTTAATTTGTCATTATTAGCGTGTCTTTCCTTATCTCGAATCGATTTTTTGATTAAATTTTTCTCTAGAGCCTCCGTTAAATCAATTCCTGTTTGGTTGGCCAAGCAGATTAAAACAAATAATACATCTGCCATTTCATCACCTAGTTTTCCTTTAGCGTTGATTGCATCTTCTTTTCTTTTAAAAGATTGTTCACCATAAAGTCGGGACATTAATCTAGCGACCTCTCCCACTTCTTCTGTTAGAATTGCCATATTGGTCAATTCGTTATAGTAGCGAATACCGATAGTCTGAATCCAATTGTCCACTTCTTTTTGTGCTGTTTTAATAGTCATTATTTGTTGCGAGTTGTTTGAAAGTAACACAACTTTCTAAGTTGTGCTTTATTAAAATTCACAACTTAGAGAGTTGTGTTACTTATTTGAGTCGTAATAATAACAACTTTATTGGCTTTTACAAATCATTTTGAAAACAAGCTACGTATTCTAAAATATAAAAAAAGATTTACTCGTTCAGTTAGGGTCTTTGACAAATAGCTGACGATCAAAGATTAATTCCTTATTTTTGTTTCCCCTCGTTCTAATCTATCGAAGGCTTTTCAAACAAACCACTAGAAAAAATATTCTTTTACAAATCGACCTTTTGTAGGATTGGTAAAAGGAAAAAATTAAAATGCATAATGGATAAAATTAAAATTCTTTGGGCGGATGATGAAATTGATTTATTAAAGCCTCAGATAATGTTCTTGGAGAAGAAGGGCTACGAAATGGTTACGGTGAGCAACGGGTATGATGCCTTAGAAGAATGCGAAACCCATAATGACATTGATGTAGTATTTTTAGATGAATCGATGCCTGGTATTACAGGTTTAGAAACATTGACTAAAATAAAAGATGCCAATCCACATTTGCCTGTGGTAATGATTACTAAAAATGAGGCGGAGAATGTAATGGAAGAGGCATTGGGTGCACAGATTACAGATTATTTGATTAAGCCTGTAAATCCTAATCAAATCTTACTGACTTTAAGAAAAATTATTGATGGTAAGCGGTTGATTAAGGAGCGAACTTCTTCTGATTATCAACAAGAGTTTCGTCACCTTTTGATGGAAATCAATAGCGGATTAGATTTTAAGTCTTGGGTAGATACTTACCAAAAAATTATTGGTTGGGAATTAAAATTAGACAATTCGAATACGACGGAGATGTCTGATATTTTGACGATGCAAAAAAGTGAGGCGAATGCTGCTTTTTCGAAATTCATCATCAAAAATTACGTGAAATGGGTGAACGAAGATATTGAGGCACCAATTATGTCCAATAACTTGATGCGTCGAAAAATCTTTCCTGAGATGAAAAGTGATCGACCAACAGTGATGGTCTTGATGGATAATTTGAGGTATGACCAATGGAAGATTTTGGAACCAATTATCAGTGAGTTATACAGAATAGACGAAGAAGATTATTTCTATAGTATTTTACCAACGTCTACTCAATATAGTAGGAACTCTATTTTTTCTGGATTAATGCCTTCTGAAATAGCAGAATACCATCCAAAGTGGTGGAAAAATGATAATGAGGAAGGTGGGAAGAATATGCATGAGGCAGATTTATTAGGAGAGCAAATCAATAGAACTTTTAGAAAGCCAATTAAATTTGATTATCATAAAATTACCAACGTTTATCATGCCAAGCAGATGAACGATAATATCTTAAATTATTTGCATAATGATTTGACGGTTATTGTGTATAATTTTATTGATATGTTGTCTCACGCTAGAACGGAAATGGAAGTATTGAAGGAACTGGCAGGTGATGAAAAAGCGTACCGTTCTTTGACGCGTTCTTGGTTTTTGCACTCTCCACTTTGGTCTGCTTTGCAGAAGATTGCAGAAAAAGATGTACAAATTATTATCACTACAGATCATGGGACAATTAGAGTACATCAGCCATCTAGAGTAGTGGGAGATAGAGAAACAACGACGAATTTACGATATAAGGTAGGTAGAAATTTACAGTACGATCGAAGAGATGTTTTGGAAGTTAGAAATCCCAAAAAGGCTTTATTGCCAAGGCCAAATGTAAGTTCTACTTTCATTTTTGCCAAAGAGGATAAGTTTTTCCTATATCCAAATCGATATAATTACTTCAATAACTACTATAAAAATACTTTCCAACACGGAGGTATTTCTTTAGAAGAAGTTATTTGTCCGATAGTTAGACTGTCGCCTAAGTAAAAATGTCTAGATTTTCCAGAACTAGAAGGTCTTTAATACTAAAAAAGCCGTTAGATTTTTCTAGCGGCTTTTTTATTTTATACATTTTCTCTTACTTGTTGTAAAATCTCTTCTAAATATCTACGGTGATTTGCTAGGCGGGGAATTTTATTTTGTACGCCAAATTTCCCTCTAGAGCGCATCCAATTATGAAAAGTATCCTTGGGCAAAGTTGATAAGCTTAGTTGTTCCAATGCCATACTTTTATAACGTTTTGCCTCATAATCGGAATTTATTTGCTGTAGATTTCTATCTAAACGTTTAGTAAAATCTAAAATATTTTCTGGTGCTTTTTCAAATTCTACTAGCCACTGATGCCCACCTTTGCCATTCTTAGAAAAATAGATAGGTGCCACGGTATATTCAGAAACAATGGAGCGAGTTTCATCACAAGTCAAGGCAACAGCTTTGTCCGTATTTTCCACCATAACCTCTTCTCCAAAAGCATTGATGAACTGCTTAGTTCTTCCTGTAATTTTTATTTTATAAGGATATTTAGAAGTAAAAGTAACAGTATCTCCAATTCTATATCGCCATAGGCCAGCATTAGTACTAATAACAATTTCGTAGTTTTTACCAATTTCTACATCTTTCAGTGGAATCGCAATTGGACTTTCGCTATCCCACTCTTCCATTGGTAAAAATTCATAATAGACCCCATTATTTAATAAAAGCAGCATATCATCATCACCAATAAATTGCTGTGTAGCAAAGAATCCTTCCGATGCGTTGTAAGCCTCGGTATAAACAAAATCATCCTTCGGTAGAAATTGTTTGAATTGCTCTTTATAAGGCGCAAAACCTACTCCTCCGTGTACATAGACGCTTAAGTTGGGCCAAACTTCTAAAATATTTTCCTTACCTGTTACTTCCAATAGTTTTCTAAACAAAACGATATTCCAAGTTGGAACACCTGCAATCATATACAAGCTCTTATCATCTTTGGTCAACTCTACCGTCCGTTCAATCTTCTCTTCCCACTCACTCATTAACCCTGTTTTGAAATCTGGAGCGTAGAAGGGTCTTCCAACAGGTGGCATTCGATGTGCCATAATCGCAGAGATATCACCAATAGTCGTTTTTGGGTATTCCTCAAATTGGCTAAGACTACCTACCAATAACAAGTTTTTGTCAGCAAAAACTCTTGCGTCTGGTTTGTTGTGGTACAATAGAGACATGGTGTCCCAATTGCCTCGAATATGATTAGAAAAGAGATTTCTATCCGTTACAGGTATGAATTTACTTTTGTCGCTAGTAGTTCCCGAAGATTTTGAAAACCATTTAACTTGCCCACTCCACAAAATATCTTTTTCTCCATGCATCATTTTTTGGATGTATGGTTTGATTTGATCATAATTGGAAACAGGCACTTGCTTGGCAAAATCTACTCCATTTTTGATGGTATTATATCCATAAGTCTTTCCCCATTGCGTGTGCTTAGTAGCCGCAATTAAATCACGTAGAACCTGCTCCTGTATGATATGAGGATTTTTTATGAATTTTTGAATCCGCCCAATACGTTGTTTTAGATACCAACGCATTATTTTATTGATTCTTTCCTTCATCTGTGGTGATATGAGTGATAGGAATGGAATTTAGATATTACTTTCAATTTATCCAATGTATATATTATTTGTCGGTACTAGTAGATTAAAAGTAGGTAAAAAATTCAATTACTTGTTAATGGAGATTAAATATTTGTAGAAAAAAAATATTTTTTTGTTGTGTAGGCAGCGGATTAATAAAGGCTGTCGTTTAGATAAAAGCTTAATGACTTAAAATTTAAAAGCAGCCCCTTGTTACACTCACTAGTTTTCTCAACGTATGAATTCTGAAAACATTTAAAGAGGGGCTGCCTTATTTTTCTTATTAAGTATCTTACCAATTTTATTCTTCTTCCAATAATTCAAATACTTCATCTAGTTCGTCAAACGATTTAAATCCTACTTTTTCCTCTATTCCTCCTTTTACACTAATACCTGTTGGATTGAGATTTGTTAATAGATCATTGGTATTATCAGCATTTAAATCCATACTAATAAATACTTCATATTGCTTACATATTTGCTTTAGGTGACTAGCATTTAAGTTAGTACTTGATTGCAAACTTTTCCAATCAATATTATTTTTATCAAAATTGAGTGAAAAATAATCTACATAATCAAAGTAAGTATCTAGATGTACTTTTAATTCGGCAGCAGTAGTAGTAGATTCAATAATTACCTCTTTAATAATAGAAGAAACGGTTAAGCTGTTGAGGTGTTCAACTGGCGTAAACATACTTACTTGAATATATTCTAAAGCAAGGAAATCAATAATCTGTTGACTTTCTGTTACATCTAAAACATCTAATTCTCCCACAATTTTTGGCCCCTCTATCCAATCCTTAATTTCTTTTACCTCAGCTAATGGTAAAGTTTTTAATCCCTCGTAGGTCAGATCAAAACCTAACCATTCTACGTGCCAAGCGGCAAAATATCTCGCATCCGTTAAATTGGAAACACTACTAGCTTTTACAGTCGTTTTTAGCATACCTCTTTTTTCTAGAAAACAGTATAACAAAGAATAGAAATTGTTTTACGGAGAAGATAAAGGCTCATAGCTAAGTCTCTAATCTCTCAATCCGTACGGATGGTCTCTAATCTCTGCTCTAAATAAAACACAAAGCTATAAAAAAAGCCGCCCGTATGAGCAGCTTTTTGAATTCATTTATTTCTTTAGTATTATTTTCATTAGACATATTCTTCTTCACGAGGAATACTAACTTTATTTCTACCGACAAAATAATAGACAATGGTACCAACAAACGGTAGAAAGAAAACTAATAAAAACCACAAAATTTTATCTGTATCATCTTTAAATTTATCAGAGATAATTTCCACCAAAGCGTAAATCCAAAAACCGAAGGTACCGATTGCTAAAGTGAATAATATTATAAAAAATACTGCAAACATTTGAATTATATTTAGTCAACGAATAATGACAATTGATCATTTTATACTTCAACTAAATTAAGGAAATTAAATGCTTTTAGCTAGTTTGCTCGGCAAACCAAGGAGGATTATCGACAAAATAAAATTATTCGAAAGAAAGATAAGGAGTTATCCGCTCAATAAAGAATGGCGTTAATGCTCCTACTTTTTTCAAATCTTCAATATTCGCATAATTGCCATGATTTGTTCTAAAATTAACAATCACGTAAGCCTCTTTTCTTTTAACATAGGGATGTAGTTTTAATTCATCAGCCGTGATGGAGTTGATAGGAATTTTATTGACAATTGGCGATTCGATTAACTGATGAGCTATTTTGTCAATAACACTATCGGGGACATTCCATGTTTCTTTGATGTGTTCAATGGACGTGTAGCCACCTAATTTATCTCTAAAGTTGACAATTCGTTTTGCAGTAAATTCGCCAACTCCGTTTAGTTTTTGCCAGTCTTCCACTGAACTATTGTTGATATCTATTTTTATTAAATCTGTGGTGGCAAACTCTTTTGGAATATTTTCTAAACTAGCTATTTTTTTGACTTTTTTAAATTCTTCTTTTGGGATATTAATAAAGGGTGCTAACGTTGCATAGTCTTTCTCCGTTAAGCCATAGATTCTCTTGAAATCTTCTTTTTTCCAAAACTTCCCACCTTTGCTCCGAAAGTTAAGAACCGTTTGGGCAATTTTTGGCGAAAGCCCTAATTCTAGTAAAGTCTCTTTAGTCGCAATATTTGGGTTGAAATCAAAAGGAGTGAGTTGTTTAGGCTTAGGTTTGGATTTTTCTAAGACTTTAGTGGGTTTCTTTGTTGATGGTTTCTTTTTAGGAATATTGATATATGGCTCCAATCGTTTGTAATCAGCAGCTTTAATCCCATAGATTTTTTTAAGGTCTTCTTTTTTATAAAACTTAGCACCTGTATTCCTATATTTAATAAAAGTTGTTGCCACGGAAGAAGAAATACCTAATCGAATCAATTCCTCTTTAGAAACGGTATTGGGATTGAATTCAAAAAGCTCAGGAGCTGAATTAGAGGACGAAGGAACTATTTTTTTAGAAGTCACTTCCTCATAACTTTTAGGAATATTATTATTTTTTGCTGACTCAAAGACAGCAATATCCTCTTCAAATTCAGAAAAATCTGTCGTTGTCTTATCTGGTGCAATTAACCAACTATTACAGAGGAAAAAAATAAGGAGTATAATACAGACAAGAGCGAAAAATCCATTTCGCTGAGTTTTGGAAAAGTAAGAATAGTCGTGTAAGTTCGTTTTCATACCTATGAGAGTTAGCGTAGAGATAATCGAAGGTAAGAAAAAGTTGGGATAATATTGTTACGAAATTTACAAAAAATCACTTTGACTTTGTAAAATACCAATATTAATGTATAGTTTAAAAGATATTATATAAATTTTAATTTGTTAAAGGATTTATTTTGCGAAATATTTATTGGTGTCAATATTTTGTGAGTTGTTATTTTCTAGTATCTTTGATTAGAATTAAACAGAACTATGAGAAAATGCTTTATCCAATATGTAAGTATTTTCAACTACACAAAACTAGATGGCATATTGTTAGAAATAAGCCATTTCCCTACCTTAAGAAGTGATAAGTTAGCCCCAACATGTCACTTCTTTCTGTTTTTAGGAAATAATATTAAAGCATAAGATTTAAATATTATCTCCTCTCAACTTACGGAATCGTTTTCTAGCCTCCACGGCAAAAGTACTATTAGAAAAGTCTATAAAAATCTTCTCGTATAATTCCTTCGCTTTTTCAATATTATTTAATTGATTTTCCTGCAAATCTGCTAATTTAAAAAGGGCGTTATCTGCTCTGATTTCTTCTGCGTGCTTTTCAATGATTTCTTCGTACATCGCTACCGTTTTATCCCAATCTTTTTGTTTAGTATAAATTTGAGCTTTCATGTATAATACATCATCCTGCAAAGAATGCTCAGGAAATTGGGCAATCAAAGAATCTAGCTTAATAAAAGCCTCATCAAACCGATTTTGGAAAACCAATAAGTCCGCCTCAGAATATAATTTCAAAGAAGTCTCTGTAGAATCTAAGCCTAAATTATCTGTGATAAAAACAGCCAAATCTAAAGCATCATTAGCAATGAGTTTAGAGGTAGATCTTTTAAGTACTTTAAATTGAGTCTGTGCCCATTGGAAATCTCCCGCATAATAAGACAAACGAGCATTTCTAAAACGTGCCTCATGTCCTAAAATATCATCCTTAAATGCTTTGTCAACTTGCGAGTATAATAATGTCGCTTCCCAAATCTCTCCTTGCATCAAATAAAAATCTGCTAATTTGATTTTTCCTTCCGCCTGTGTAGCAGGATTGATACCCGGAAATTGAATCAACTGATCTAAGATTGCAACCGCCTTATCTAAATCATTTAAGTAGAATGCCTCCAAGTCTGCTAACTCTACTAAGATATTGGCAGTCGTTTTATTTCGCCCGAATTCATCAAGAAAAGTATTATACTCGGTTTCTAAAACCTTCAAATCGTCGATGGAATAATTATACCCTTCGACAATTTTTTTCCTTTTGCAAGCCAAGGATTCTTGCTTAGAAGGAATATAATAACTAGAGGTAATTCCTTTTTCTTCTACGATATAATCAAAGGCTTTAATCGCCGTATCATAGTCTTTACCGTTAGATGCGATAGATGCTAATTGATAAACTCTAGATCCATTTTCTTTATTCTGTCGATCTAATGCTCTGACTTGGCGAAAAGCATTTTTGTAATCCTTTCTTTGAATAAATACCCAACTTAGTAACTCTGGATAGATTGGGACTTCTCTGTTTTCTTGAATCCGTTCGTATAATTGTGCTTGTAAATCTAGGAAATCCTCTTCTGATAAATACCGTTGGAAAAGTGTTTTAACTGACGACATTCTCGATGGATTCGCCTCTACACTATTCAAATAATATTCAATCATTTTTTTACTATTCCCTTGCCGACGATATAAATCTGCTAAGTTATAAGCAAAAACTTGTTTGTCTTTTAATAACTCAGATCCTTTTTCATAAGACTCAATTGCTAACTTATATTTGGTTAATCGAATATAAGCATTGGCTAACTTGGTAATAATGAATCGGTCAGCGGTTAGCTTTTGAATAGCCTTTCTATATTGTTCGTTGGCTTTATCTTCTTGATTTTGCCGCTCGTACAAGTTCCCATAAGTAACGTAAAGCTGCACCTGTTCTGGACGTTTTTTCAATTGCTTTTTTATCGCCTGTTCACATTCCTCATATTCTTCTAAAGAAATCAAACACTCCACATATCGTTCAAAATAGTAGTCATTATAATTCTGTTCTTCGTACAATTTTTGGTACAAAGACGCCGCTTTAGAATATTCTCCATTTTGGTAATATTGCTGTGCCAAACGAGATTGTTGGGCACTCAAAGTGAAGATTGATGCTAAAAAGAAAAGGCAAACAAGAAGACTATATCGCATAATTTTATATTTCTATTGGAGTGGCTACTGTTTACTATAATGCAAACCTTACTCCACATTCATCGAGTTATATAAAAAACGCTCTAAAAACCATAAAGTTGCCCAGCCTAAAAATAGGAATGGCTGCCTTTTGATGTAAAGACTGCCATTGTTTAAAGTTAGCTTTTAGAATTGTTGATTTTTTACAAGGCGCGTACGAAGTTTTCAGAGGAGACATTTTAATTGCGGGTTAGGACTTAGCGAAAGCAAAAATTAAAGTGTTTTCTCTGAAATTTGAGAAAACTCCTCTAAAAATGTTCAATGCTTTCTCATTTTTAGAGAATTCTCCTCAAATTTCAAGACTTCGTACGCCCTTTTTTTACTGTAAAACAAATTTGATCGGCAAGTTAAATTGGACTCTAACAGGCACTGCATTTTGCCTGCCTGGTTCCCACCTTTCTTTCAAATTAGCCATTAGATTGACAACTCTTAATGCCTCTTTTCCCAACCCTGCCCCAGGATCTCGAACAATCCTGATATTAGATAAGGAACCATCTTTTTCTACCACAAACTGGATCACTGCATTTCCATCCACTCCATTTTCTCTTGCCAAGACAGGGTAGTTTACTTTGCTATATAAAAATTTAAGCATTTCTTTTTGAGCACAGGCATCTTTTG
>CALDTJ010000298.1 GCA_937924145.1 uncultured Saprospiraceae bacterium | reverse complement strand
GAAATGAATAAATAGGGCGTTCGACAAGCCTGAAAGGCTTGAATAATAAGAATTTTAATGTTCAAGTCTTTCAGACTTGTAAGGAAGTGCTTAAAATATCACTTCCCCCAATTTTATTGGGGGCTATTCATCTTCAATCCTTTCAGGATTTGACGATTAAAAGATATGGGGTGTCGATAGAATTTAGAATTGTCAGATACGATATACGACCACTCCTGTCAACGTCTAGCTTACTCCTCCGTAATCAACTTCAACAAAACCCCATTTGTCCATCCAAACCCATCTTGTACAGGATATTCGCCACCACCAGCTTCTAAACTCAAATCCACTACATTATATTTTTCAACCAGTTTACCAGTATTTTTATAAACCTTAGTATTCAAAGCAATCCATCGATCCTTAATCGTAGTAGCCAGTTCAGTGTGACCATAATGACGCAATCCTTCAATAGTCATCCATTGAAGCGGTGCCCAACCGTTGGGATAATCCCATTGCTGATGATTGTCAGATAAGGTAGAAACCACACCGCCAGGCATTAAGAAATTATCAGCTACAAATTTAGCTGATTTTTTAGCTTGGTCTGGAGTAGCCATCTGAAAAGTCAATGGATACATGCCTGCCAAAGATGGAATAGCTGTATGCTTTTGCTTGAAAAAATGATAATCAGAAAAATAACCGATATCCTCATTCCAACAAAATTGAATCAAAGCCGCTTTTCTTTGAGCAGCTTTTTGCTGATAGAGTGAACTTTTTTCAGTGTCCTTTGCCAGGTCATAACCTTTAGCCAATGCCATTTCCAAATTATACAATAAGGCATTTAAGTCCACAGGGATAATTTCCGTTGTTTCAATCGTATGCAGTTTCATTGGATCAGCAAACCAGCGACTACTAAAATCCCATCCTGATTCGCAAGCGGCTCTTAAGTCACTAAAAACTTGCTTGTCAGGTCGTTCACTTTCTTTGATGGTCTCGATGTCTTCCTTGTAACTTTCTGCTCTTGGAAAATCGCCTTTGTCCCAATATCTATTTAGAATATTGCCATTTGGTAGTCGAACTACTTTTTTATAAGTAGAATTTTCGGCAGTTACTTTATCCAAACCGTCCATCCAATAATTGTGCTCCTTAGTCAGTTGTGGAAGAAAATCTACCAATACCTGATCGCCTTTTTGCTCAGCTAATAACTGCACCATTCGAGCGAAAAAAGGAGGTTGAGACCGAGTCAAAAAGTAAGTTCGATTTCCATTAGGAATAAAGCCTACTTGATCTATGATGTAGGCAAAGTTCTTGACCATATTTTCGATCATCTCTGTCTTTCCCGCGGCCTGTAAACCCAGCATGGTAAAGTAACTATCCCAGTAATAAATTTCACCAAATCGTCCACCAGGAACGATATATTCGTTTGGTAATTCAATCAAAGTTCCAGGGTTGGAACCATCTGGTTGTCTAGTGAGTATTGGCCACAAATTATTAATGTGCTCCACTACAGAGTTGCTAGTGTCTGCTTTGAAACCAGAAGCATACTTCTTAGGCTCATCAAAGTGTCTAAGTACAAATGCTGATAGGTCGAAGTCAGGTTTACTTTTTTCAGCATGATAATTTGATAGAATGACATCCGTATTAAATTTAGGAGTGCAATCCACAAAAGTTTTACCATCTGGAAAAATCTTATTCAATTGTACTTGCTCAAATAGTTCCATAAAACGTTCATTAGGTGGTAGATTTTTTTTGGTATCAACTTCAGGTTCAGATGCTGCCATTTTGGGTGCATCTTTGCAGGCTAGGGGAATTAGCAGACTAATTATTAATATAGTAGGTAATAAATACTTCATGATTGAGTTTTTGCTTTATCAATCAATTTATTTGTAGTCGTTTACCAATAACGTATAAATTGATTTTTTCGTTGTCTTTTGCTTGATGTTTAGTAATGAAAATAGGAGGTAGTCCTATAATACTTGTTCTACTCTCTAGTGTCTTTTTCCTTAATTTAGCTTACCAAAATAAGGTATAAATTAAAAACTGTTGGATAGGGTAACTTGTTCTTTAGGAATAAAATTTATTTTATAAAAATTAAAATTGCGCCGATAGCCGTTGCGATTAATAAAAACCGCCTAAATAGTTTTTCACTAAATAAACTCACCAATTTTATACCGACCAAAAAACCAATAAGCACAAAAGGGATTAAATATAGATTAATTTTTAAAGTATCCCAAGTAATCGTTTGCCAAGAAAAAATATGGAAGGGGACTTTAAAATTATTTACAATAAAAAAGACCCAAGCAGAAGTGCCTATGATTTCATTTTTTGGTAGCCTAGTTGCCAAAAAAAAGATGTTGGCGAATGGCCCTGCCAAGTTACCGATCATGGTTGTAAATCCAGCAGCAAAACCGATCGTACTACTAAATATTCGATTACTAGGCATGACCTTTTTAGCCGTAGATTCGGAAAACCACATAAAAATGACACTAAACAGTATTATTCCCGCCATCCAATTTTTAAAGCTGGTCTCTGGAATATCTTTTCCTACCAAAGAAGCGATGACCACACCTATCAACATGAATGGTAAAAAATTGACTAAGTATTTCCATTTGGTATGCCGCTTATAATAAATCACCGCCATAATATCTCCAACCATCAATAATGGTAGAAGGATGCCTGTTGAATTTTTCGCCCCGTATGCCAAAGCCAATAAAGTAACGGTTAGGATATTGATGCCCTTGATTCCTCCTTTAGAAACTCCTACGAAAAAGGCAGCGATAAATGCTAGAACCAAAGTATAATCCATAAAAAGTTTACTTAGTTATTTCTTGCGATTTTGTAGCAAGAGTTGTGTTAAAAGCTTTATTTATTAAGAGGTCAGAAGTCAGATGCAGCGTATGTTCCAAATCTGACATCTGACAGTTATCGAAGATAACGGTCTGACTTCTGACCTCTATGGTATTGGCAAAGCCAGCTTAGGGGTTTAGGTAGTTTTATTTGTCTCGAATAAGTTAAATAAATTAGAAAAAATGCATCGCATCGAACCAAGCTTCTATTTTTGGTATTATAATATTTTCAAAGGTAAATGTTAATATGGAATTTGAGTAGTAATGAAGTCTTTGAAATTTTTAGAATTAATCTTTTTTTTGCGATTGTACGATGATCTCTAACAAAAACGTGAAAGGCGAACACATGAAACGAATTACATTAATGGGACTTTTTTTAGTAGCGATATTTCCCTTATTGTTTGGTCAAGAATGGGCAGGTCGAGAGGACTGGCCAGATGATTTCCCTAGACCAGAACAGACCGAGAAAAGTTTGTTTTACATCCAAAGAAATTTAAATCGCCATACAATTATGTATGATTTGAACTTAAAAGAGGATGGGACACTTGACCGCAAAGACCCTTTGGATAATTATTGGAGACAGTACGAAAGTACAGGTTTGCGGAGAGAAATGAGTTGGATAGAGGAGTGGTTGGCCTACGGATATAGAGCGAGAAAGAAAGCTGATGACTTGTACCAAGTTAAGCTTCGGGCACACAAAGAGCGGTATATCACCCTAAAAAAAGACGGTGATAAATGGAAAGCTACTATCAATATCAATGGCGAAGAAAGCATCCTAACGAATATTTACGCTTATGCGGATGAGTCTGGCATTCTACCCGATGTAAAACATGTAGATATTTATGGGATTAGCCTTAAGACAGGGAAACAGGTGAAAGAACGGATATATGATTGATTTTGCGTATTGCGTATTGCGTGTTGCGTGTTGCGTGTTGCGGGCGTTAACTTAGCAACCCGCAACCCGCAACTCGCAACCCGCAACCCACCTAATTCGCCGAAAACTTAATATGTGCTAAAAAGTAATCCATTTCATCTTGAGACATGGACTCATAATAATTAGCAGTGACTTCGTTTTTAAAATAATTTCGTTCATAGTTGTCACTAACGAAGTACCAATCTTCTTCTTCCGCTAATTCTTCTAACCATTTATTGATTGAACATTCTATTGCCCAATAGTTCTGCGCTCTTAATAATCTGCGAACTTCCATCATAGTGGTGGTATAATTTCTTTCCATTAGGCGTAGAGCTGCAGTTCTTACTGCCAGCTTATTTAAAGGCTTTAAGTGATTTTTTAACATGATTTTGGGTGTTTTTTAAGGAATTAAAAATGGAAGGAGGCTCATTTAAAGCCCCCTTCGGATGTGTAGTTCTCTTTAGCAGTTTGTCAAAGGGTTTTAATAAAATTCATTTGGATTTAGGAGTTGCGTCTTTAGAAATTGATTGTTTTCATTGTTTGAAATACAGCTTAGAGTGCTGTGTCTTGTTGGTTTCTTTGGCTTAAGGTGCTATTATTTCTGATTGGAAGATGCAAAAGAGAACGATCTTGCCGATTGATATCGACTAGGAAAGTAGCAAAGGAGTTTAACAGGAATTTTAGTGTGTGTAACATTTTTGTAATTATTTTGGTGTTTTTTAAATATTATGTAACAAAATTAGTGATAAATAGTGATTTGTCCAAATTTTGATTATAAAAATTTATTTATTAATCATTTGGTGATAAAAATAATTGTGAGATTATGTCGCTACGCCGATTGTCCCTACAGACAATCACACAATCCTACACTCATACAATTATTCAACTTGCAGAAATGAAAGACTTATATTACTTTGGTGATTAAAATAAATTTGAATTAAAACATGAAAGAAGAGAACCGTTTAAAAGAACATTATAGCCGTAAAAAAAATTGGATGAAATGGGGCCCTTATTTGAGCGAACGCCAATGGGGAACAGTAAGAGAAGATTATAGTCCCAATGGAACTGCATGGGAATATTTTCCACACGATCATGCACGTAGTAGACAATATCGCTGGGGAGAAGACGGCATAGCAGGTATAAGTGACAAGACTTGTAGTTTGTGCTTTGCAGTTGGTATGTGGAACGGTCAAGATGCCATTATCAAAGAGCGATTATTTGGCCTTACTGGTAACCAAGGAAATCATGCCGAAGATGTGAAGGAATTGTACTACTATTTGGATAGTACGCCGACACATTCTTACATGAAGCACCTTTATAAATATCCACAAAAGGCGTTCCCTTATGCCGATTTGGTCCACGAAAATCAACGTCGTAGTAGGGCAGAGTTAGAGTACGAATTATTAGATACCGGCATCTTTGATAAGAATGAATTTTTTGACGTTGAAACCGAGTATGCTAAAGGGGATGATGAAGATATTCTAATCAAAATTACTGCGCATAACCGCTATAGCAAGGCGGCTCCAATCACCTTGATACCAACGCTTTGGCTACGAAATCTATGGAGTTATCAGCTAATTGATGAAAAGCCTTCTATCACTTTAGTGAATCATGGAAAAACAGTAGGTTCCGTAAAAATTGAACACCAAAAAATAGGCGATTATTATTGCTATTTTGACCATGCTAACGAGGTTTTATTCACAGAGAATGAAACGAACATGCAGCGGATTTTTGGAATAGAAAATGAATCCCCTTATGTGAAAGATGCGATCAATGATGCGGTTGTTTCTAGTGATTATTCGTTGTTTGAAAATCATGAGGCAGGGACTAAGTTTTCGCCAATTTATCAACTGAAAGTAGCTGGTAAAAAGTCGGTTACCATTAAATTACGATTGACGAAAAATGAGATTAAGAAAGCACCTTTAGGCGCAAGCTTTGATAAGATATTTACGGATAGACTGAAAGAGGCAGATGCGTTTTATAAGAAATTTGAAACAGGAAAAAAGAAGGAGGATTTAACCAATATTCAGCGTCAAGCATTCGCTGGTATGATGTGGACGAAGCAGTATTATAATATTGACGTCAATGCGTGGCTAGATGGAGATAAAGGACAGCCTGCACCTCCTGAAAGTCGCAAAAATGGACGAAATGCAGAGTGGCGTACTCTTAATAATGAGGACATTCTAAGTATGCCCGATAAGTGGGAATATCCTTGGTATGCTGCTTGGGATTCTGCTTTTCACTGCATTCCATTGGCAATGATAGATATCGAATTTGCTAAGAAGCAATTACTCTTATTTTTAAGAGAATGGTATATGCGCCCCAATGGTCAACTCCCAGCTTACGAGTGGGCTTTTGGCGATGTAAACCCGCCTGTACATGCTATGGCGGTGATGGAAGTTTACAGAATGGATAAGGCAAAAACAGGAAAAGGCGATATTACTTTTCTCAAAAAAGCCTTTCAGAAACTAGTACTAAATTTCACTTGGTGGGTCAACCGAAAAGACGGTAATAATAATAATATCTTCGAAGGTGGTTTCTTAGGACTAGATAACATTGGAGTGTTTGACCGAAGTGCGCCAATGCCAGCAAATGGTATTTTGCAGCAAGCCGATAGCACCAGTTGGATGGCAATGTTCAGTTTGAATATGCTGGATATGGCAATCGAAGTGGCACAAGCAGACGTCGTTTACGAAGATTTGGCTTACAAATTTTATGAGCACTTTATTTATATTTCTGCTGCTTTAAATCGAATCGGTGATGGCAGTGCGAATGCTTGGGATGAAGAAGAAGGATTTTTCTACGATGTTTTAGCCTTACCTGATGGTCGTCAGATTCCTATCAAAGTTCGTTCCTTAGTTGGATTATCAACTTTGTTTGGTTCATTGGTCTTGAAATGGGAACGAATTGAAAAGTTGGAAAGATTCTATAGCCGAATCAAATGGTTTAGAGATTACAGAGTTCAAAAAGATAAATATTTAGTGCTACCGAAATTGGAAAAAGGGAAAGATATTTTGCTCTCTACGGTCAGTAAAGATCGACTATCTCGTATTTTAGAACCATTATTAGACGAACAAGAATTCTTTTCAAAAGGTGGTATTAGATCAGTTTCCAAAGTCCATGAAAAACCTTATGTGGTCAACATTAATGGAGAAGATTTTGGTTTAGAATATCAACCTGCGGAAAGCCAAACGCATATTTTTGGTGGCAACTCTAATTGGAGAGGTCCTGTTTGGATGCCAATGAATTATCTGTTGATTCAATCCTTAAAAGAGTTGCACAAATATTATGGGGACGATCTAAAGACAGAATGTCCAAGTGGATCTGGATCTTCTAAAAATTTGGGAGAAGTAGCTAAAGATATTTCTCAGCACCTAATCAGCATTTTTGAGAAAGATAAGGATGGAAAAAGACCCCTAAATGGTTTTGATGACATCTATACTAATAACCCACATTTTAAAGATTTAGTCCTTTTTTATGAATATTTTGATGGAAATGATGGCAGGGGAGTAGGTGCTTCTCATCAAACTGGTTGGACAGGCTTAATTGCTAAATTGATTGATGATTGTAAGTAGTAGGTTTTATTTTATAGGTCTCTCTTAAGAATAATGGTTCTTAGACAAATACTGTGGACTATCAGCGGGTCACTTCAAGTGCCTCGCTGATTTTAACAAAATTACGGGGGCACTAGAAGTGACCCCGT
The DNA here is from genome assembly GCA_937924145.1 of uncultured Saprospiraceae bacterium. Lineage (GTDB taxonomy): Bacteria > Bacteroidota > Bacteroidia > Chitinophagales > Saprospiraceae > JAFMDF01. Next base: position 7,763 of record CALDTJ010000298.1, on the reverse strand, counting down.
AATCCAACCACAGGATTTGCCTAAGAACCAGAATAATTTTAGGATAAATACTAATGAAGTTGGGCTGAAAAATTATCGTTAAAAAAGGTCAACTTTAGCTAACATTACTTTGTTTTAAAGAAGAAATCTAAACTAACAAGAACACCTAAACCTATGATAAAACTCAATGACCCAACATTTGAAACACTCCGTTCTAAAGAATGGTTAACGACTAATGGAATTGGTGGATATGCTTCGGGAACTTTATCGGGTGCCAATTCAAGACGGTATCACGGTATGCTGATAGCGGCGAATAACCCTCCGACTAGTCGAAAAGTTTTAGTTGCTAAAGTAGAAGAAGGGATTGCGCTCAAAAGAGATCATCAAGTAGAATTATCTGCCAATCAATACCCTAGTGCGATTCATCCGCAAGGCTTCCAATATTTAACTCAATTCGAGCAAAACCCATTTCCCACTTTTCAATATGAAATCAATGGACACCTGTTGCAGAAATCCATTTTTATGGTTTATGGTCATAATGCGACGGTCATTGAGTACAAGAATCTAGGCACGCAGTCGATACCACTTTCTATGACGCCTTTTTTGGTGGATAGAGATTATCATGGACTGTTTTCAGAAGGTCGGGTGTTTGATTTTTATTATGAAAAAATTGGAGATATTTTAAAAATCCATTCTCGCTATGGTTCAGCGCCTTTGTATATCAAACAAGAGAGTGGCACTTTTGAAGAGAACCGTTTTTGGGTAAAAGATTTAATCCACGAACAAGAAAAATATAGAGGTTTAGATTATCAAGAAGATGCTTATGTGGTTGGCAAATTCCATCAATTGTTATCACCGAATAAAAGTTGTTTTTTAATCATGACTTCGGATGCTAATGTGTTGGAATCCAGTCCTTTAGATTTGAAAAAAGCGGCTTTAAAAAGATGGAATGGCTTAGTGCCTAAAGCTAATAAGAATACCTTTTTAGGTGATCTATATAAAGCAGCGGATCAGGTAATTGTCAAACGTGCAGCCACTAATAGTTTTACGATTTTAGCAGGCTACCATTGGTTTACGGACTGGGGGAGGGATACGATGATTGCGATGAGAGGATTGTGTATTTCCACTGGTAGAAAGAAGGTGAGCCAATCAATTTTGACTACTTTTTTTAAAAATATTGATAAAGGAATGTTGCCTAATCGTTTTCCCGATTACGACCACGACGAGGTAGAATATAATACGGTGGATGCGACTTTATGGCTATTTGTGGCGCTTTACGAATATTACGAAAAGTTCAAAGATGGTGCTTTTGTCAAGCGAAATTTTGCTCATTTGACAGATATTTTAACCCATCATTTTGCAGGTACTCGCTACAATATTCATGTAACCGATGAAGGGTTCCTTTGGGCAGGCGAAGCAGGCGTACAACTGACTTGGATGGATGCAAAAGTAGGTGATTTTGTAGTGACTCCAAGAGAGGGATGTGCGGTAGAGATTCAGGCACTTTGGTATAATGCTTTGATGATTTATCAATATTTCCAAAAGGAACTAAAAATAAAAGGAACATCTACTATATCTGAGCAGTCTAAATCAACTGCCGATCAGTTAAAAAAGAATTTTGTCCATCATTTTTACAACGATCAAGCGTATTTGAATGATGTGGTAGTGCCTAATCAATCCGTAGATCAAGACATTCGTCCGAATCAGATTTTTGTACTGAGTTTGCCCTTTGATTTATTGAATAAAACGCAGCAGAAAAAGGTCTTTAAAAATGTGAAGGATCATCTATTTACTCCTTTTGGTTTAAGGTCTTTAAATGTTGATAATCAATCCTTTAAGCCAATTTACGGTGGAGATCAATGGCATAGAGATACTTCTTATCATCAAGGAACGGTCTGGTCTTGGTTATTAGGCGATTATTGGCTAGCCTACTTAAAATTGAATAATTATTCTGATAAATCAAAAGCCGTTGTAAGACAAGAAATAGCTACTTTAGAAACTCATTTTTACGAACATAATTGTATTCATGGAGTTTCTGAAATATTTGATGGTGAACCTTCGCATCAAGGGAGAGGAACCGTGCAACAGGCATGGTCTATAGGTGCTTTGATTATGGTTTTGAACCGACTTATTTAGGGTAGAACCCATCCCCAATGTGACTGTCAAAAGACTCGTTTTGAAAAATTCGCCCAATAAAAATTCTAATTTTCCAAAAAATACAGAACGTTTCCCCCTTCGGAGGCAGGGCTGTTAAGTTCTGTTTTGCAAATTTTGAAGTGTTTTAGTTTTTATTAAAAAATGAAGGTTGTCTAATGCTTTTCCCCCTTTGAAGGGGGTCGGGGGGATGTTTTAGTGCAATTTACTGCAAATCAGCACCTTACATCCCCCTAACCCCCTTCAAAGGGGGAATTAGCCCCTACAAATTAAAAACCTCGGATGTAAACTTTAACATTTCATCTCTTGTAAAAAAGAACTTAACTATCCTACCTTCGGAGGGGGGCAGGCGGAGGATTTCAACATCTTATTTGGCTAAAAAATATGCGCCAAGTCTTTTTACACAACCTCGGCTAGGGATGGGTTAAAAAGCGACAGTTTTGGCTTAGCCTACCAACTCAGGAAATTACCCCTACAATATTCATATAGAATGTGAAATTCAACCAAAAAATCCCTACCTTTATACCTACCAAGAATTTTATGAGAAAACCTATATAACGTTTAGAAAATATGGAAAATGACCATTTGGTAGAACGCAATCAACGTTTGTTTGATAATGCTTATCCTACTGCATATAATGAGGCTATTCCTAATAACATCAATTTTGTTGATGCTTTCGAAATCGACTTGACTGGTTTTGATTTTGCTAACCAATGGATTACTGCCTTACTTGGTCAAAGAACTACTTCCTTAAATATCCAACCTTCTAGTGATGCTATCCGAAAAATAGAGCATTTATATTTTAATGCTCGGAATTCTGTACAAATAAAAGGCTATAAAAATTTAGGATTTGGCTATCCAATTTTAAGTAAAAAGGATGGACAAGCAGCATCTGGATTCATGGCTGCCCCTATTTTTATTTGGTCCATTCAATTAGATCCCGATGCGACCAAAGAGTATAATTGGCAAGTGAAAGTGACGGATCACATGTCTGTTCGGTTAAACCCGATTTTGGCGGAATTAGATCCAAGAGTTGGTGTATTAACGGAACGATTTAATAAAAAAATAGCGAAGAAAGGAGTAAATCTCAATCTGTGTAATCAGTTTTGTGAAGGACTGGCAGAAATTCTGAATTATCAAAATGATCGACCAAATTATAGTATTGAAAAATTTCCAGACATTGTCGATTTAAGCACTATACAAGGCAATGGGGCCATTGTTTATGCTGGTGTTTTTACGGCTTTTCCGCCTGTTCATTTTTATGCTTTAACAGATAGTATTTTGTCTAAAGAATACTGGCAAGAACCTTTAGAACAGCGTAAAGCGGAGGATATTCAGTTCAGTTATTTGGCTTGCGACCATCAACAAAAGGCGGCTCAATTGGCAGTTAGTAAGCACAAATTCGTACTAATAGAAGGTGCCGCAGGAAGTGGGAAAAATCATACAATTGCTAATTTTTTAATTAATAATTTATTGAATGGGGAACGGACTTTATTGGTCAGTCCTTCGGTGGTAGAATTAGAAAAGTTAGAAAATAAATTACTAAAAGAAGGTTTTGACGAGTATGCTTTTTTATTCAGAAACCTCGATTTAGATAAAGATAATTTAGTCGAACAATTAGGGGCAAAAGTAGAGAAAGCCAATAAGGGCAATGTAGCTAATACGGATGATTTTTTATTGACTTATAAGCGATTTGGTAAGTTAAATCACCAACTAGAAAAAGCAGCAGAGGTCTATGCCAAAAATATCTTTGATATCAATAATTGGACGGAATCTGTCGGTTTATATCTAAAAAATAGCCGTTCTGAATCGAAAGATTTATTAGATACTCAACTCAATGTAAATGATTTTTCTTTCGATTTTATAGAATATGAACAAACGAAAGAGAAAATCAAGGAGAGTCAGCGATTATTTCAAGAAACATTCTCTTTTTACCATGCTCTGGACGAGTTGGCAGACCATAATTTTGAAGAAGAAGACTTAAAATTAGCCAAAACAAAATTGGATGCTAAGCTCCGCAAATTTCTAAAAAAGACTAGACAACTACAGCGAGAATTTCTAACTAAAATAGGGTGGTATAAAACTGAATTGGAGGAACACCATGAGCGTCAATTTGAAACACTTAATAATCAGATTGAATCCACTCAAGATTTTGTAGATCAATTGACTTTACAGTTCGGTACCGAATATCATAAAACGAGTGTCAGCAACTTAAAAATATTCAAGACTTTTTCGGGCAAATCGAAAACAGCATTGGCGTTGAAGTCTAAAATTTTAAAGCAATTTGAACAGCTAAAATCAATTTATTTTGAACAACCTTCTTTTGATTTTGAGTTTTTAGAAACGGCGAGTGAAGGAAATATAGAAGTACTATCTGAGCAGTTGATACACTTCCAAGGTAGCTTAAACGATTGGCGAATTAAGAACCAATCTGCTATGCAAGAAAGTGTGAAAAACCTGAATAGCAAGACTGTTTTTACTAGTCTTAAGTATGCTGGTGAAATTACGTATTTAGAAGATGCATTATCGGATTTAATTGTAGAAATAAATGAAAGTCAATTATTTATAAAATCATTTAAAGATAATTCGATGACCTTGCAGTTGAAACAACAACTGTTAGATGAAATCATTGATCGGTTGAATAGTTGTTTGCATGGAATTAGAGACTTCGATACTTTTTTTGAATGGAGAAAACTGACTTCCACCTTTACTGCTACTGAACAGAAGGTGATGAAATCTTTGATTAAAGTTCGACCAACTAATTGGTTGTCGGCTTTTGACGCTTGGTACTTTCATAATTTATTAACGAAGGAAAGTCACCAAAGTGGTAATTTTGAGCTTCTATTAACGGATTACCTAAAACAGCATAAATCTTTGACTAAGAAAGTGCCAAATTTTATTGAAAAATTGTGGCATAAAAAGTTTATAAATACGATTTCATCGACTAAAAAGCAGGGGAGAAGTACTTATAATTCTCTCTTGAAAAAGTCAGTTGATCGAACGAGTTTTGCCACTTATTTTAAAATTCATCTAGCTAGAATTTCCAATTTTTACCCTATTCTAATGATGACTACAGAGATGGCTAAAACGGTATTGGATGGAGCATTAAAAACAAAATTTGATCACCTCATCCTTAAGTCAGGGGCTGGATTAACGAAGGAAGAAGGTGGAGGTTTGTTAAACCTAGCACATCAGGTTCAAGTTTTCGAGACAGGTAATGAGCGACATACTTTACAACCTAATTCTTTTTGGAATTTAGCTCGATCTTTGGCAGGAAAACAGATTGCCTTAAAATCACAACATCGCAATACGGGTAATTCGATTATGGCATTTAATAATGCTGCTTTTGATCAACAATTGAAAGTCGTTTTAGCCGAAGATTTGGAAACGGATGCTATAAATATCCATGCAGTTGATGGAGATTACGACATTGATCTAAAGACAAATGATGCGGAATGTCGGAGTATGTTATCTTTATTGACAGAGATAAAAGGGACGCCTCAGCATACTTACCCAAAGGTGGGTTTTGTCTGTGCAACGGTGGAACAACGAAATCTATTCTCTGCCTATTTACTAAGAATTAAACAAAGCCAGGCCAACGGTTGGGAGAAAATTAAGCATCTGGAGCGCAATGGCATGCGCGTCTTTAGTTTTGAAGAATTGAGTGGACAAAGATTCGATATTTTGTTTGTTTCCTTTACCTATGGAGTCGTAGATACTGCTGGAAATGTGAGTAAAGAAATAGATTACTTGGGGACTCCACAAGGCGAAAATTTGCTTCAACAATTATTTAATAGTGTCACTCAACAAATCATCGTTTGCCATTCTTTTCCGAAGTCATTCATTCAAGCGAAACAACAGTTGTTACCTAAAAATGGATTATCCATTCTAGCTGCATTTATGGATTATGGAAAAGTCTTAGCTAAGAATAATCGACCTGCATTAATAAAGATTTTGACTCAATTGAGTAGACATAAAACGGTTACAAAGATTAGTGAGAAAATGCTATTTATGGACGAAGTGGCCCACTATTTAGCCGCCTACTTCGAGCCTGATAGAATCTTGAGAAACCAACAAATTAAAGGACAAACGTATCCTTTGGTTATTAAAGGGGAAGCGGGAGACCCAATCCAGTATGTGGTGCAAGCCGATAGTTTTTTCAACCAAAAAGAGGTATTCTCTTTCACTTGGCAGCAACAACTAAATCAGGCGATGGAGTCAGCAGGCTATAAATTTTTAACGATATGGTCGAAAGATTGGTGGCGACAACCTGAAAAGGAGGCAAGAAAACTCGCAAGTCGAATTATCCGAGTAGATTAACTTTTACGATTTATCCTTCAATAAATGAATATAGAAACATTCCGAGATTACTGTCTGGCAAAAAAAGGTGTCGAAGAAACGTTCCCTTTTGACGAAGTGACTTTAGTTTTCAAAGTCATGAATAAAATGTTTGCGCTGACCAGTTTGAAAAAAGAACATTTTGAAGTTAATTTAAAATGTGATCCTGAAAGAGCGGTGGAGCTAAGAGAGGAATATTCAGAGATCCGAGCTGGCTTTCACATGAATAAAAAGCATTGGAATACGGTGGAATTTGAAGGGAGTTTGTCAACCGAACTTCTTTGTGAATTGGTAGATCATTCTTATGAGTTGGTGGTTAAAAAACTGAAAAAGGCGGATCGGGAGTTTTTGAATAATTTGTAGTTCAGATGTTGGGTTTTTCCACGCAGATTTAGGCTCCATGCAAATCTAGACGTTGACGATTTCCACACGGATTTATATTCCACGCAGATTTAGACGATGACAATTATCCCCACGGATAAATAAATTCCACCGATCTAGACGTTGACAGTTCTGTACTTATCAGACAATTTCAAATTCTAACGACACCCCACAAGTTCCAAATATGAATTCCGAAGAGCATTCAATACGAATAGCGGGGTTGTGTAGAAAGTCAAAATATGTAAAATATTAGAATATTTTATATGTTTAAAACCAAAATAATCAACGATAAACATTTTATTAAAAATAATAATTTATTGATAAAATCGACTTTTTACACAACCCCGAAATGAATAAATAGGGCGTTGGACAAGCCTGAAAGGCTTGAATAATAGGAATTTTAATGTTGGGGTTGTGTAGAAGGTCAAAACATGTAAAATATTAGAATATTTTACATGTTTAAAACCAAAATAATCAACGATAAACATTTTATTAAAAATAATAATTTATTGATAAAATCGACTTTTTACACAACCCCTAAGGAAGTGCTTAAAATATCACTTCCCCCAATTTTATTGGGGGCTATTCATCTTCAATCCTTTCAGGATTTGATGATTAAAAGATATGGGGTGTCGATAGAATTTTGAATTGTCAGATACGTGGCAAAACATCCACGCTTAGTTCCAATTATAGAAAGTCAACATCTAACAGTCAACGTCTAGATCGGTACTTTTATCTATCCGTGGGGGAAAAGTCAACATCCAAATCAGCAAATCTAAGACCGAATAACCACCTTCCGAACAAAAGGCTCTTCCAATCCATTCATAAACTGTATAAAATAAACCCCATTCCGATAAGTAGGAAAATGCTGCCGACTATTGGGTAAAACCACACCTTCTTCTACCTTAGCC
>CALDTJ010000297.1 GCA_937924145.1 uncultured Saprospiraceae bacterium | reverse complement strand
GTATCTACACAAATTGGACTGTTATTTCCTGCAATTGGATTCGCTGGTTTAGACTGAATACCTACATCCACATTTGCCACAGGCGATGGACAATCATTGACGATAATATTCAATTGATATTGACCACTTTGAGCAGTCGTTACATTATTGACAAATGGATTAAATAGGTTAGAATTAAAGCCATTTGGCCCGACCCATTGGTAAGTCGCATCTGGGTTATAATCTGTTTCTAATTGTAAAACTTCGCCTTCACAAAGTGGGTCTATAATCGACGCATTCGCACGCACATCAGGTTGATCTGGCGATGCCTTTATTTGCAATGGAATTGGGGATGACGGTAGAGAGAAACAACCATCTACGCCCACTTTCAAGACATACTCCCCTGCATTTAGGGTATCTGCATTTTCAATCAATGGATTTTGTGCATTTGACATAAAGCCATTTGGACCAGTCCACTCATAAACCAAGTTTCCACCACCAATCACATTCGATGCGGTTAATTGAATTGGTGTACCTTCACAAACAGGACTGTTATGGCTAACCGTTGGTGTAATTGGTTGCTGATTGATTTGAATCTGGGTACTAACGGTATTCGCAGTACAACCATCTTTACTTACAGATAAGCTATAACTACCTTCATTATCTTCCGTTGTATTCACCAAAACGGGGTCTTCTAAGAAGGAAATAAACCCATTCGGTCCTTCCCAACTATAAATTGCGTTTTCAATCGTCGGCGCATCTAATCTCAATGTATCTCCTTCACATAATCCTGCTTGACTTAGTGGCAAACTAACCTCTGGAATCTCTCGAATGACGACTTCCGTAAATTGCCCTTCTGCTGCTTGACAACCATTTTGCGTAAGCGTCAAAAAGAATTGATGGTTACCTGCGGATAGCCCATTAAAAGTAGGATCTTGACTCGTTGAGAATAGGTTAAAATTAGCAGGATCTATATCGGTATTAACGATGTACCATTCGTATTTTGCACCGTCTACATTTCCAGAAAACAACTCTACTTCTTCGCCTTCACAGATCGGCCCGTTATTCGACAATAGTGGTACTTCTGGTAGTTGATTAATCTGAATATTTTTAACCAATGACAAGTCAGAGGCACAACCATTGACATCAATGGCTCGCACTTGGTAAGCCCCCGATTCATAAAGATTTGGGTTAGCTATTTCCGTCAATATAGTAGTTCCATTATCTGTCCAAAGTGCTGTATCTACTACTGCATTTTGATTGTCAGGGAATTGGTCAATTGATACGGATGGAGCAACCCATTGATAAGTATTTCCAGGTATAGGATTCGCCACTGATAATTCAATCGCCTCTCCAAAACAGATTTGAGATTCCGTTACCAAGCTTGGTCGATTTGGTTTTGGTACGGTGACTACTTGAGTACTACTTCGCTCTGATTCACAACCATTTTCAAGGACGCTCAAGGTATAAGTTCCACTATTTTCAAGCATGGCATCTCCAATAATCATTGGTTGTTGGACATTGGCAGTAAAGCCATTTGGCCCTTGCCAATTATACCCTTCTGCAATCGTCGAAGTAGTCAATTGAATTTCTGTTCCTTCACAGGCAACAATTGAATTAGACAGTTCAGGTGCAGCAGGTACTGCATTGATCGTCAACAATTGAACAGGCGACATTTGCGACAAGCAACCATCTATTTCTACCGATACATTTGCTAAACCACTCTGCTTAGCATTGGTTGTATTGATAAATAAGGTCGGCTCATTCGTCGTATAATTTTCTAATGAATCCCCATTAATTTGCCAGTGATAAGTCACTGAATCTCCTTGGTAACTATTCGTAGATAAAATCAATTCTTCCCCTTCACAGAAATTATTGTCACCCAATAATAATTCAGGCGTAGCAGGCTGTGCCATGATGCTAATAAATTGCTCGGCAACATTGGAAGAACAACCTTTGGCATCCGTTACTTGTAAGGTGTAAGTACCCGATTGAATAGCACCTAGATTAGCTATAGTTGGAGACGATGCCACCGAATTAAAGCCATTAGGTCCAATCCATTCATAGGCATAAGGCGCTTGCCCTCCGATGACTTCGGAAGTAAGGCTTAGGGTATTATTGACGCTTACACATTCAAGGCTATTGGTCGTAATATTGGCGGTTAATCCTGCATTTACATCTACTGTAAATGGTGCAGAGAATAGGGATGCACAACCATCAATGACTACTCGAACTTGGTAATCACCATTCGCATTCGTCGTGGCATCTGTGAGATTCAAAGTAGGGTTATCCGCATAAGTACTATCAAGCGTTGAACCGTTTGGTCCAATCCATTCATAGCTGACATTTGTACCTTCGTAAATAGGGGCAGTTAATACTAAATTCTCCCCTTCACAAATTGCACTTTCTGTACTGATAATCGGTCGATTTGGTAAAGTCGAAATATCCAGAACCGTTGATTGACGCACTTGACAACCTCCTCCGTTGCTAGCTGTGACCGTATAGGTGCCAGAAATAGCATTTTCAGCATTTGGCAGTAATGGATTTTGTGCAGTTGAGAAGAAATTATTTGGTCCCATCCACTCATAGGTATAGACAGCATTGGTGTCCGTTGGCGTCGCAAATAATTGAATATCATCATTTGGCAACAAACAAGTTGCACCATTATTGCTTATCGCAAATTCAGGTATAGCATTAACTACTACCTCAACTATAGCAGAAGTTAAAGTCTGACAACTATCTGCCGTAATAATTACTTGATAATCACCGCTATTAGCCACCACAGCATTGTCTATGATTAAGAATGGACTATTTGGATAATCACCATTAGAAGTCGAAGTACTATCTGGTCCTAACCATTCGTAATTGACCTGTCTAGCACCTAATTGTAACGTCGATAAAACCAATTGTTCGCCTTCGCAAATCGCACCATTATAGGTGATAAATGGTTGGTCTAAGGTCGTTGAAATCAACGTTACCTCTGTCGTAGCAAAATTAGAGACACAACCATTTTCATTCGTTATTTTTAAAACATAACTACCTTCATTAATACCTGTTGGGTTGGCTATAATTGGATCAATGGCGTTCGATACAAAGTCATTCGGTCCTGTCCATTCGTATTGATAAGTTGCATTCGTATCTGGATTTAGGACATTGGCAAATAATTGTAAATCATCGCCACACAATCCTCCATTATGAGTTGGGCTTGCCGCCAATTTATTATAAATAATTACTTCTAGGGAGTCGGAAATGTTTTCACATTCATTTACTACAATCCTAACTTGGTATTGTCCTGAATGGCTCGTATCCGCAGGGAAAATCGTCCATTCATTCGTCGAACTAGAACCAATGACTACGCTGTCTTTTAACCACTCGTAGGTCACTTGTGTGCCTTCGTATAATTGAGTACTTAAGGTCAATCTTTCATCGCTACAAATTGGGCCATTGCTCGTTAAAATTGGTTCAGCTATACTTTCCGTTACATCGACTTCTATGGTAAAGGCATCAGATTGACAGCCATTCGCATCGGTCACTAGGACTGTATACGAACCATCCATGCTACTATTCACATTCACCAACACAGGATCTTCGGAAACAGAACGGAAATCGTTAGGCCCTGACCATTCGAAAGTGTATGGTGCTAAACCTCCATTGGCAGTAGCATCCAAGGTAATTTCCTCTGTACCAATAGCACATAAAACAGGTGGCACATTAGCAATAGTTACGGATGGTTTTTCATAAATTTCTAAGGTATACATTGAACTTGTCAACGTACAACCGTCAACATTGACTGTTACAAAATAACTACCTGAATTAGCAGTTCTCGCCTTATCAATAATCAAACGAGGGTTGTTATTATTTTGTACTACTAAGCCATCTTTGACCCAAGTGTACAACACATTCGAACCAGCATATTCATTCACTTCTAAAATCACTCTTTCGAATTCGCAAACTGGGCCAGTGGCAGTAATAAATGGAATAACTGTAGGACTTAAAATAGTTGTAATTTCAGTCGCACCCGTTACTTGGCAACCATTTCCATCAGTCAGCACTAAAGTGTAAGTACCATTATAGACTGCTGTCGCATTCGGAATAGTTGGATTTTCAACCGTTGACGTAAAGTCATTCGGTCCAATCCATAAGTAAGTAAAATTGGTGTCAGTGCCCGCAGTTACATTAGCGAAAAGCTGCAAATCAGTGGGGGCGCAGTCGTTATTCAACGTATAGAGGGCATTAGGGGTCACTTCGGGGGCATCATAAACGACTACGGAAGTCGTAGCTATTTCAGCCACACAACCTAAGGCACTGACGGTTAATTCAAATCGGGTACTATCTTTTATATTTTTAATTAATGGGTTTTGTTCAGTTGAAATAATGGTGGTGTCTCCTTCGATTCGCCATTCGTATCTAGTTGCTGGTTGCTGGTTGCTAGTTGCGCTTAGTTGGACTTCACCATTGGGGCAAATAGGGCCATCATTAAATGCTTGAGCTATCGGAATTGTATTGATGACAATTTGTAAATCTTCCGATTCGGCTTGACAGCCTGCAATATCTGTTAAGCGTAAGCTCCATCGACCAGCTAAATAAGCTGGATGCCCTGGAGGAATGACTGTTCGACCATCAGCAGTTGTCAAACCAGCCAAGTCTAAAGTTTCTACACTTGATCCTCTTGGTCCAATCCACTCATACTTAGTCCCAATCGAACTAGATTCAAAAATCAAGTCTTCGCCCTCACAAATTGGGCTGTTCGATATGAAACTTGGTACTTGCTCGTTGACGGTAATACTGTCTACTAAGACCACCCCAACTGCCGTACAACCACTTGAATTAGTGACCGTTACGATATATTCACCATTACTTAAAGTCGTAATATTGGTAATTAACGGGTTTGGCAAATTAGAGTTAAAATCGTTTGGTCCAGCCCATTCAAAACTATTCGCATTTGTTGCATTTGCCCGTAGTCTTAGCGAACCACCTTCACAAATCGTATTTGCCGAGGCAGTAGGATTAGTCGTTGGAGGTAAAATCGTATTCAAAAAGAAAGTATCTGATTGAATCGTACAAGCATCCAAAATCACTTCGATACTATACGGTCCTTGGTGTATCGCACTATCTAATGGATTAATAAAAATCGCATTGGTATTAAAACCAGAAATATTGGTTGTTACTCCATTTGGTGTACGCCAGATATACTGTACATTCTGACCTGAATAAGGAGTAATACTCAAAGAAACGGATTCGCCCTGACAGCCTGGATCACTTGCCATTATCACTGGTTCAAGCAATCCTTCGGTGATGTCTACGGCAGTTGAAGTAATATCACTCATACAACCATTGGCATCCGTCACCACTAAGGTATAAATACCACTATTTTCGTTTTTGATATTTACCACTGTTGCAATCGAATCACTAGAGAAGAAGTTTTCAGGGCCTCGCCACTCGTAGCGGAAAGGCGCAACACCTGCGGTAACAATTGCCGTTAAGTCTAAATTGTCATCATTGCTAGAACATTCTGTTGGTGCAACGAAGGCAATTTCAGTAAATGGTTTGGCATAAAGTCCCATATCAAAGGTATCAGACTCTGCTGTACAACCATCGACCGTTACACTTAAAGTATATTTTCCAATATCTTCTAATTTCACTGGTGTGATAATTAGGGTATTGTTATTACTTGGTAATAAAACCCCGTCTTTGTACCAATCATAGTCGATACTAATTCCACTATATTCCTGTACACTCAAGGTCACCATATCGTCTTCACAAGTGATGCCCGTCGATTGAATAACAGGTTCGTTTAATCCTTCTGAAATATTGACTGACACAGACTGAGGGAAAGATTCACAACCATTGGCATCGGTAATAACTAAGGTGTATACGCCTGCATTATTTAAGTTGGTATTGGCTATAGAAATCGTATCTGCATTGGAACTAAATCCATTCGGCCCAGTCCACGCATATTGATAAGGTGTAGCACCTGTGATACTGGTCGCAAATAGTTCAAAAGCAGCTAGACCATTCGTACAATCTTGGGTAATATCAGGTGATAAAGTAACCGTTGGTCGATCATAAATCGTTACGTCCAAAGTATCCGAATAAGCCATACAACCATCTACTTCAACGGACACAGAATAACGTCCATTATCAGCAGTAGTAGCAGGATTAATGATGAATTGATTATTAATATTATTCAATAAAACACCATCTTTATACCAATTATACATGACGGTATTACCTGTGTAAATTTGAGTCGTCAAAGTAATTGCTCCACCTTCACAGGTAATGCCAGATTGAGTCAAAATTGGTTCTTCGATACCATCCGTTATATCTACATTGGTTGTGGCAATTTCGCTCACACAGCCATTTGCATCGGTAATTTGCAGTCTGTAAGTGCCACTATTTACGCTAGAAATATTAGTCAACGTCGCAATGGAATCCGTTGATAAAAATCCGTTTCCACTCCATGCATAAGTGTAAGGCGCAACACCACCGCTTGGCAAGGCTACTAAATCTAATTCTTCCAAACCAGTTACACAAACTTGTGGAGCAACGTTTTGAATAGCAACTGTCGGCTGTTCATAAACGGTAATGTCTAGTGTATCAGAATTGGTCATACAACCATCGACTATCACAGAAACGGAGTAGCGTCCATTATCCCCAGTCGTCGCAGGATTGATTAAATATTGGTTAGAATTATTATTTAATAAAAGACCGTCTTTGAACCAATTGTAAGTGACTGAACTACCATTGTAAAGGGGTACATT
>CALDTJ010000296.1 GCA_937924145.1 uncultured Saprospiraceae bacterium | reverse complement strand
TGGATGAAATTCAATCTCTACCTCCAAGGTTATACACTTTTTTTGTTGCTTATTTGGAAAAATTTTGTGAATTGTTTGATAGTTATGCAGTTATTTCAACCGCTACACAACCAGATTTTAGGTTACCAACAAAGCAACGGCAACAAAGTGAGAAAGCAAAGCACTTTTTTTCTGATTATCAAGTTCCTTTTAACTTGCTTGACCACAAAAAGTATTTTACAGATGATATTTTTAATCGATATAAAATTTACTTTAAAACTAAAGAAATTGATTTAAAATCGCTCCAACAACAAGTATTGGCAGAGAATAATTCTGTACTCATTATCTTGAATACTATAGATGACAGTAAAGATTTATTTAAAGAGCTTAAAACTGAACTAAAACCAGAAGAATTAGTTCTTCTAAACACCCATTTTATACCTAATGATAGAAAATATAAAATTGAATACATTAAACTAAGACTTAAACATAAAAAGAAAATTGTTGTTATTTCCACTCAATTAATAGAGGCGGGAGTAGATATAGATTTTCCTGTTTTGTATCGAGATTTTGCTCTTGTTTCTAGTATTGTCCAATCTGCTGGAAGGTGCAATCGAAATGGCAAGTTAGATTTTGGAAAAGTGGTCTTATTTAGGCTAATTAACAGAAATGTAATGAGAGCAGAACTTATCTATGGACGGGGATTAGATAGGGATATTCTGCAATTTACGAAGGATAGTTTGAGAGAAGGGATTTACGAAGAAAAATCTTTGTTGTCTGTTCAACAGATTTTTTTCAATCGAATATTAGAAGAATTAACTTTCGCTAAACATACACAGAAAAAAAATAATGTAGAAATTGATTTCGTAGAGGATATTACAAATTGTATGTATCGTAAAATAGGACAATTCAAATTAATTGACGAAGATGAGTTTGGTGTAATTAACAGGTATTATATTCCTAAAAGTCAAGAAGATAATAACTTTACTACGCTAGAAATACTTCAACAATCTTTATTAGATGCTATAGCATTACCCCAAAAAGATTACAGTAAAATTGTACCTAGAAAACACAAAATCAATGAATTATTAAGAGAAATGGCTGGAAATATTGTTCAAGTACGGATAAAAAAAGAAGATACACCTCCAGTACCGATAGGCGAAGAATGCCTAGGAATTTTGCCGATTGCTTTAAGCGATTATAGTTCTATTGAAGGCGTTAAATTAAAAGCAGACAACCAATTATTATGACCCACTCCGCCACCCTAATCTCCTACCTCCACCTCTGCCACCGCAAGCTCTGGCTCCACGCCCGTCACATCCGCATGGAGCACAATAGCGACACCGTAGCCGAGGGCAAACTAATAGGCGAAACCACCTATCAAAGACGTGCACAGAAGTGGAAAGAATTAAACCTCGGTCATTCAAAAATAGACCACTACGACCCGCAAACCAACACCATCCGAGAAGTCAAAAAAAGCACAAAATTGGAGCATGCGCACGTAGCGCAAGTGCAGTATTATTTGTATTTATTGGAGAAGCGAGGGATTCAAGGGGCAACGGGGTTGATAGAATATCCCAAGCAACGAAAAACGAGAGAAGTGGTATTGGACGAAGTAAGCAGAAGAGAAGTAGTAGGATGGATAGCCGAAGTAGAGCGGATTACTCAGTTATCTAATTGCCCAGATTTGGTGAAGAAAAGCTATTGTCGGAGTTGTAGTTTTTATGATTTTTGTTTTGTGTAAACCTTTGAAAATATGAAAAAAGCCTATTATTTATTCAATCCCGGTCGGATGAGTCGCAAAGACCAAACGCTTTGTTTTGAACCCGTAAATGAAAAAAACGACCCGAAAGTAAAGCGTAGGTATTTACCCGTCACGGGTGTGAGTGCCTTGTATATTTTTGGTAGTGTGGATGCCAATAGTGCCTTGTATAATTTTTTGGGACAAAAACACATTCCTGTTCATTTTTTTGATTATTATAAGCATTATACGGGATCTTATAATCCTAGAGAGTATTTATTAGCGGGGCAGTTATTGGTGGCTCAAACGGATGCCTATCGCTCCAAAAAACATCGCCAACAATTGGCGTGTGCTTTGGTAGAAGGGGCAACTTTTAACATCCTCAAAAATCTGCGCTATTATGGCAATCGAGGAAAATCAGTAAGTGGGCAAATTGCCCAAATCGAACAATTAAGAACGACGCTTGCAGCGGCTAAAAATATTGGGGAATTGATGGGCTTAGAAGGGAATTGTCGGCAAGTATATTATACGGCTTATGAAGAGATCGTAGAGGGCTATGCTTGGGAAGGGCGACGCAAACGACCGCCCAAAAACGAATTAAATGCTTTGGTCAGTTTTGGAAATTCCATGTGTTATACGCTTTGTTTGGATGCCATTTATAATTCTCAACTGAACCCTACCATCAGTTATTTACACGAGCCAGGCGTTCGACGGTTTAGTTTAGCGTTAGATATAGCCGAAATATTTAAACCTATTTTGGTGGATCGTTTAATTTTTCGACTTTGTAATCGTCGAGAATTGCGCCCCCAACATTTTGATTTCATTGACGATGCTTGTTTTTTATCGGATACGGGGCGTAAAATTTTTGTCAAGGCGTGGGAGGAACGCCTACAGCAAACAATCGAACATCGCCGTTTGAATAAAAAAGTAAGTTATCGGCATTTAGTGAGATTGGAATGTTATAAAATAGCCAAACACTTAATTGGTATGGAATCGGACTATCAACCTTTTAAAATCTGGTGGTAATGTATATAATAGCGATTTATGATGTCGGTAGCGAACGCTGCGGAAAAATGTTGAAACTTTGTCGAAGATACCTTAATTGGATTCAAAACTCCGTCTTTGAAGGAGAGTTGACAGAGGTGCAACTAAAGCAATTGATTTTAGAGGCAAAAGAGATTATGGTGATGGATTATGATAGTTTTATTATCTTTAAAAATCGAAACAAAAATTGGTTAGAAAAGGAGGTCATAGGCGAGGAAAAAGCAGATATTGGACAGTTCCTCTAGTTGTCGATGAATCGGTTTACTATAACCAGTTGCCATTTAGTTCTTTGACATTTTGGTATAATCATCTGATAATTAGAGGGTTATTGTGGTTGTCGTTGAACGGGCTAAAATACCCTATTGGCTATCGACAACTATTAGCCTCTTTTTATTCGAAATATCCCCCCACTTCTGTGCTGATACTCAAATAATTATATATTTTTGTGGGCGGTCTCTTAATTGCACCTTATTGGAATTGAAACACCGTAGAAATGGCGGATTGTTGTGGAACGACTTTCTCTTAATTGCACCTTATTGGAATTGAAACATGAACGAAAAAGATACTGTTCTTTCAAAGGTCTTTCTCTTAATTGCACCTTATTGGAATTGAAACAATCCAAGACTTTAGTCACTTGACGGATAGTATTTTCTCTTAATTGCACCTTATTGGAATTGAAACTTTCAAAAACATACTGAGGATTACCACCCGTTTCATCTCTTAATTGCACCTTATTGGAATTGAAACTAGAAAGGAGGCTTTGAAAAAAG
>CALDTJ010000295.1 GCA_937924145.1 uncultured Saprospiraceae bacterium | reverse complement strand
GATATGAAATATACGACTTTTCAAATACAGATTTTACAAGGAATTCCTAGTGAATTACCGACTTTAAAACCTTATCCAAAGAACGCCAATCGAGCTCCAAAGCGAAAAGATATTTTATCGAAAGATGAAAAAAAATTGGCTATCAGAAATGCCTTACGGTATTTTCCAGCTGATTGGCACCCAGTATTAGCTAAAGAGTTTGCACAGGAACTAAAAGAATTTGGTCGGATCTATATGTATCGTTTTCAGCCAGATTATGAGATGTATGCTCGATCAATTCACGAATATCCTGCTCAGTCTCCCCAAGCGGCTAGTATTATGATGATGATTCAAAATAACTTGAATCCTGCCGTAGCACAGCATCCAAATGAGTTAATTACTTATGGTGGAAATGGCAGTGTTTTTCAAAATTGGGCGCAATATTTATTGATGATGCAATATTTGGCAACCATGACGGACAAGCAAACTTTGCATGTCTATTCGGGGCATCCAATGGGCTTATTTCCATCGGCTAAAAATGCGCCAAGAGTCGTCGTTACCAATGGGATGATGATTCCAAATTACTCAAAACCAGACGATTGGGAGAAATATAATGCTTTGGGCGTTACACAATATGGACAAATGACGGCTGGTTCGTACATGTACATTGGCCCACAAGGAATTGTGCATGGTACAACGATTACGGTGTTAAATGCCTTTAGAAAAAAACTAAAAACGGGTGAATCTAATGCTGGTAAAATATTTTTGACCGCAGGATTAGGAGGGATGAGTGGAGCGCAGCCAAAGGCAGGAAATATTGCAGGTTGTATCACAATTTGTGCAGAAGTAAACCCCAAAGCAGCGAAAAAACGCCACGACCAAGGTTGGGTAGATGAATTATTTGAAGATCAGGATGCTTTGGTGCAGAGAGTCCGAAGTGCAGTTGAAAATGAGGAAGTGGTTTCTATCGCCTATATCGGAAATGTGGTAGAAGTATGGGAACGATTCGACGAAGAAAATATATTCATACATCTTGGGTCAGATCAAACCTCTTTGCACAACCCTTGGGCGGGTGGTTATTATCCTATAGGATTAAGCTTTGAAGCGTCGAATTCTTTAATGAGTAGCGACCCAGCAAAATTTAAACAGAAAGTAAAAGCTTCTCTAAAAAGACATGCTGCCTCCATCAATAAACATACGGCTAAAGGCACTTATTTTTTTGATTATGGAAATGCCTTTTTATTAGAAGCCAGTCGTTCGGGCGCAGATTTGATGGCTGAAAATGGGATTGATTTTAAATATCCATCCTATGTACAGGACATCCTAGGACCGATGTGCTTTGATTATGGATTTGGTCCTTTCCGTTGGGTTTGTGCTTCTGGAAAATCAGAGGATTTAGATAAGACGGATGATATTGCTTTGAAAGTGATGAAAGCCATGAAAAAGAAAGCACCCGCAGAAATACAACAACAATTAGCAGATAATATTCGGTGGATTGAAGGTGCAAAAGCTAATAAATTAGTCGTTGGTTCTCAAGCTAGAATCCTGTACATAGATGCCGAAGGACGAATAAAAATTGCCCAAGCATTCAATAGGGCAGTGGCGAATGGTACGATTTCAGCCCCGATAGTTTTAGGACGAGATCATCATGATGTAGGTGGCACAGATTCACCTTATCGAGAGACTAGTAATATCTACGATGGGAGTAAATTTACGGCGGATATGGCGATTCATAATGTGATCGGCGATAGCTTTCGAGGAGCCACTTGGGTGTCTATTCACAATGGCGGTGGAGTAGGTTGGGGCGAGGTGATTAATGGTGGTTTTGGGATGTTATTAGATGGTACTAGACGAGCGAGTAATAACTTAAAAAGTATGCTTTTTTATGATGTCAATAATGGGATTGCTCGTCGAAGTTGGGCTAGAAATGAAGGGGCAGTTTTTGCCATCAAGCGAGCTATGGAGCAAACTCCACAATTAAAAGTGACTTTGCCAAATGAGGTAGGTGACAACTTGTTAGAAGATCTATTCTAGCAAAAATTGACTAGTTTTCTTAAGAATTTCCTGTTTTTGAATGAATAATGCTAGTTTTTGTTCAAATAGTGCTAATCAAAATTATAAGCTTGTCTTACCTTTGATTCAAGAAAACTACATTAATAAACCCCTAAAAAACGAATTCTATGAGAAAATCACCAATCCCTACAATGGTAGCCCTATGTCTACTATCGGCCACTAATTTATTTGGGCAATCTCCTTACGAACAAGAATTAGAGGTAGAGGCAACTAAGTTTATAAAATCTGAAAGTGTACAGAATTTTGCTACTTGGTTTGGTTCTCCTTCTTTCCAAAATTTCATTCTAGCTATTGTTATTTTTTCGATTATCTATTTTTCTTTAATGCTTACGCTATTTGTTTTAATCAACAAAGAGGTCATCAGTGTAGAAGAAAATAGTTTTGTAGCTTTATTGATGGAAGACTGGATGACTAAGAAAGCAGAAACACCAATTCCCGCTGAGCAATTAGCTCTTAAAGAGCAACCTATTTTTGAGCAACTACCTACCATCGAATACCCTAATTGGGAGATATTATGTGTAGAAATGAATGGAAATACCTGATTATATTAATCTATCCACAACAAACTAGAGCAAGTGATTCTTTCAACGAATCGCTTGCTATCCTTTGATCCATTTTCTAAACTCCGGTGTTTTGTTACCGCTGGTCATACTGAGGCAACTGCACTTACTGAATAACCCCATCCACATTAACTCTTTGGGCTAATATCTTAGGAATCATTACTTCCTTGCCGTTGATTTCAATGATTAACATTTCTTCGTTTTTTCGTTCTACTTTAAATCGACTATCAGGTAATAAACCCAATTTCCAAAGCTGCGTACTAATTGCCTCACTTACTTGCTGTTGGGCAATGACTGCAAATTGATTAATCTTTAAAGTACTCATAGCTAAATCTGGAAAGCCAATTTTAGAAGGGATAGGAGAACCATGAGGATCTTGCTTAGGAAAACCAAGTGTAGCATCTACTTCATCCAAGATTTCTTCAGAAAGTAAGTGCTCATATTTTTCAGCATCTTCGTGGATTTGTTCGGAAGATAAACCAATTTGATTCACCAGATAAGTTTCCCAAAGTCTATGTGCTCGTACTAAACGAAGTGCCTCGTCTTTTCCATTAGCCGTCAATTCTAACTGGTTATTTTTAACGATTAGAAATTTATTAGTCGATAATTGTTTAAGATGTTTTGATAATTTATGCTTAGATAAACCTAGTTTTCCTTTTAATTTTATAAAGGTAAATTCTCCTCGCCCTTGCAATTTCAAACCTTCTTTTAGAATATCCTCGACATGAATTCTACGCTGTAGTTTTCTCTTTTGAAAATACTTAAAAACCAATCCTTTTTTAGGAGAAAAGAAAACCGCTATCAGGTAAAAAATAGTGGCTACGACTGCCATAGCTGGCCCAGGAGGAGCTTCTACAATGATCGCACCAATCAGTCCAATGATAGCAGAAAAGAGTCCAATGATGCCTGCGATAACGAGTACATTCTGCAATCTATCCGAGAGGAGTAGGGCAGTAGAGGCAGGCGTAATCAGCATAGCTACTACCAAAATAACACCTACTGTCCCCAATGAGGCCACTACGGCAAAAGACAACATTAGCATTAAAAAATAGTGTATCATTGTCACTGAAATACCCATTGTTTGGGCGACGACTTCTTGGAAGGTAGTGGCAAATAAATATCTATAAAATACTATAATTGAGACGATTACATAAACGGTAACTGCGGCAGTCAAATACAAATCCTCGTTAGAAACGCCCATGACTGTCCCAAACAAAAAGTCTTTTAAATCTAAGTGAACGCCTTCTCTTGATACACCCGAAATACCTATTACACCAAGTGCAAACATCGTGGTAAAGACAATGCCAATAGCTGCATCATTTTTGGTTTTGACATTATGCTGAATCCAAGTAATTCCCGCCGCTGCTAATAAGCCTGCAACCACCGACCCCGCAAAAAATCCAATGGTACTATAGCCAACTACCATAAATGCGACCACTACACCAGGAAGAATAGCATGTGCTAGTGCATCCCCAATTAAAGCCATATTCCGCAATACAATAAAACAGCCTAAAACACCACACATTAGGCCCACCATCGAAGAGGCTAATAAGGCACGAATTGCCCATTCTTGTTGTAAAATTTCCAATAAATTTTCCATATTTCTTCCTTTTATTCTGGTAAATGTAGTGATAAAATTAGAATAGGCAAAATATATTTTTAGATTAATCTAAAAATGAATTATTTTTCAATACAAAAATGAGCAGAAATAGTCTTTTAAAATAGAAAAGACCTGTTAAATTACCAAAATTTAACAGGTCTAAGCGCTGAAATTACAGCTATTTTTTACTTGAAATAACTTATTTATGTCGCTCTTTCAAAACATCAATGACTTCGGATAATTCATAGTTTTTAGCCGCCAATAGTACCAAATAATGATACATTAAATCAGCAGCCTCGCCCATAAATAAATCTTTATCATTGTCTTTTGCCTCAATCACTAATTCTACTGCCTCTTCTCCCACCTTTTGAGCCACTTTATTGATTCCTTTTTTGAATAAGGAGGTCGTATAAGATTTATCAGAAGGATTGTCTCTTCGATCTTGAATCACTTTTTGTAAGTGCAATAAGAAGTTATCTTTTTTATTAACCTCCTCAAAGCAAGTATCTGCCCCTGTATGACACACTGGCCCAACAGGATTTACTTTTGCCAATATCGTATCATTATCACAATCTTTGGCGATACTGACCAATTCTAAAAAGTTACCAGAACTTTCTCCTTTTGTCCATAGCCTTTGTTTGCTACGGCTGAAGAAAGTCACTCTTTTTTCCATCACTGTTTTTTCCAATGCATCGGCATTCATATAGCCCAACATTAGGACTTTACTAGTATCGTTGTCTTGAACTATCACGGGGATTAAGCCGTTACTCTTTTTGAAATCTAAATCGTTTATGCTGAAATTCATATTTATTTGTTTTACCACATAGTCACATAGTTAAAGCACATAGAAAACATAGTTTTTCTTTGCTAGATGTTGACCGAGCGGTAGTTTTGACTAACTATTAATTCTTGAATTTTCGCTGATAATAATTTACTTTAGAATACACGATTTAAGTCAAAGTCTAGCTAAGAAAAAATTGCTACTGCTTGAAATTGTCAAAGCTACTGCTTGAAAAACTATGTGTTCTATGTGTCTTTACTATGTGGTAATTTAACCCTATATTTTTAGTAGAATAAAATCTTATACAAAACAATTTATCACCGTACCACGACCCCGTTATCCCCCAAATACCCCTTCAAATCTGAAATCTCGATCTCTCCAAAATGAAAGATACTAGCCGCCAAACCAGCATCCGCTTTCCCTTTTGTAAAGACCTCTGCAAAATGGGCCATGTTCCCAGCCCCACCAGAGGCAATAATAGGAATATCCAAACTATCAGATAATTTAGCCAGTGCATCCACGGCAAAACCTGCCTTAGTCCCATCATGATCCATAGAGGTAAAAAGGATTTCACCAGCACCTCTCTCCTGCATTTCTTTGGCAAATTCGAATAGTCTACGCTCTGTGGGAATACGTCCACCAGAAACATAAACGATCCATTCACCGTTGACTTCTTTGGCATCTATTGCGGTCACAATACATTGATTACCAAACTGTAAGGACAATTCGTCGATCAGAGCAGGATTGCGAACAGCGGCTGAATTGATGCTGACTTTATCCGCACCATTCATCAAACAAACATCGACATCTTTAATACTGCCAATGCCGCCACCAACAGTAAAAGGAATGTTCAAATGACGGGCAATATTACGTGCTAAAGCAGCTAATGTCTTTCGTTTTTCATGAGTTGCTGTGATGTCTAAAAAGACCAGTTCGTCCGCTCCTTTTTCGCTGTAGGCTGCGCCCAACTCTACAGGATCACCTGCATCACGAAGGTTTTCGAAATTGATTCCTTTTACGGTTCTGCCATCTTTAATGTCTAGGCAGGGGACTATTCTTTTTGCGAGCATTTAATCTAGTTGATTCGTTGATTGATTATTAATTATTTAAACGGCCATCAATTCTTCCAATTTCAAATTCCCCTCATAAATAGCCTTCCCAATAATCGCCCCGTAACAATCAATGTCTATCAAAGCCTCAATGTCATCCATTGAAGTTACTCCACCACTTGCAATTAATTGTAAATCAGGGAATTGACTACGAATTTTTTTATACAATTCCACCGATGTACCTTGTAATAAACCATCTTTGGCGATGTCTGTACAGATGATATATTTTACGCCTTTAGCAGTATAGTCCTCTAAAAAGTCAAACAAATTCAAATTAGTCGTTTCTTGCCAACCACTTATCGCAATTTGCTCCTCTTTCACATCTGCTCCGAGGATAATTTTATCACTCCCATATTTTTCTAACCAACCTTCAAAAGTTGGTCGATCTTTGACGGCAATACTTCCTCCTGTG
Organism: uncultured Saprospiraceae bacterium; assembly: GCA_937924145.1. Lineage (GTDB taxonomy): Bacteria > Bacteroidota > Bacteroidia > Chitinophagales > Saprospiraceae > JAFMDF01. The sequence goes on along the minus strand of CALDTJ010000295.1, from coordinate 16,515 downwards.
ATTTGTAAAGCACCAGAATTAAAAGCTATTTCCGCATCTTTATCGGTCTTTAATCCACCACCAAAATCAATTTTTAAATTAGTTTTAGTTGCAATTTTTTCTAAGACTTTCCAATTGACGATATGCTTAGCTTTTGCTCCGTCTAAGTCCACTAAATGCAGTCTTTCAATGCCCGCCCCCTCAAATTCTTTGGCGACTTCTAAAGGATCTTCATTGTAAATCTTTTTTTGATTGTAATCACCTTGTGTTAATCGAACACACTTTCCGTCGATGATGTCTATTGCTGGTATTATTTGCATATTTAGTAGAACCAAGCTCTAGCTTGGTATTATTTAAAGGTTAATAAAATTCTCAATAATCTTAGCCCCAACTTTCCCAGATTTCTCAGGGTGAAACTGCGTTGCATAAAAATTATCTCGGTGTAAAGCAGCACTAAAAGGTTGACAATAATCTGCCACTGCTGCTGTATAGTTACTCTTTTCTACATAATAGCTATGCACGAAGTAAACTCGTTGATTATCCAAACTTTCGTCAAAAATACCTGATTTCAGATTAGTAATATTATTCCAACCCATATGCGGTACTTTCTCGCCACTCGCTGGTTTGAACAACTTTACTTTTTCTGAAAAGATACCCATACAAGTCGTATCATTTTCTTCCGAATGTGCGCACATTAATTGCATCCCTAAGCAAACTCCTAAAACAGGTTGTTTGAGGGTAGGAATCAATTTGTCTAAGCCCTTCTTTCGCAAAAAAGCCATGGTTGTACTTGCTTCCCCAACACCAGGAAAAATGACTTTATCCGCTTTTTGAATCGCCTCAAAATCGTCCGTTAAGGTCGGTTCAATGCCAAGTCGATTTAAGGCAAAAATGACGGATTGGGTGTTTCCTGCGTTGTAATCTATAATTGTTAAGTTCATTATCTATCGTTCTAATTAGACGTTTTTTTTGACGCAGAGAGACGCTGTTTGAAATTATGATTTATTATGTTTTCTTATTAAAAATTATGTTTAAACTTATGATCTTATGCTTATATTGAAAAACAGAGGAAAACATAAAAAAGTCATAAAAAGTCTGCGTCTCTCAGCGTCAAAAAAATACATTATCAAAGCTAAGTATAAACATTTTTCATCATTACAAAACCCCCTTCGTACTAGGCAACTGCATATTCTCAATATCTCGTCGCTTAGCCATTTTAATGGCCTTGGCAAAACCTTTGAAAATAGCCTCAATCTTATGATGTTCGTTCGTACCTTCTGCTTTGATATTCAAATTACATTTAGAAGTATCTGAAAAGGATTTGAAAAAGTGATGGAACATTTCTGTTGGCATATCTCCAATTTTTTCCCGCTTGAAATCAGCATCCCAAACTAACCACGGTCTACCTCCAAAATCAATGCCCACATTGACCAAACAATCGTCCATCGGCAAACAAAAACCATAGCGTTCGATGCCCATTTTATCACCAAAAGCTTGTATAAAAGCCTCGCCAAGTGCCAAAGCCGTATCCTCTATGGTATGATGTTCGTCAATATGTAAATCACCTTTTACTTTGACCGTTAAGTCAGAATTAGAGTGCCTACCCAGTTGGTCCAACATGTGGTCAAAAAAGCCTAATCCTGTATCGTTATTGCAAACGCCCGTTCCATCAAGGTTTAATTCGATGTAAATGTCCGTTTCTTTAGTGGTTCTTTGGACTTTCCCAATTCTAGCAGGCAGTTTTAAAAACTCATAGATTTCCTTCCAACTAGTACTTTTTAGAGCAATCGTGTCAGAAATATCCACTCCTTTTGCTAAATGGTCATCCGATTCATCTATGGATTTTCCAATTAAAATGCCTTTTGCGCCCATGTTTTTGGCCAACAAAATATCTGTCAATCGATCTCCAACGACGAAAGAGTTTTCAAGATCATAGTCGCCATTCATATAATGCGTTACTAAACCTGTATTGGGTTTTCTAGTCGGTGCATTGTCTTTGGCAAAAGTTCGATCTATGACCACTTCTTTGAATTCGATGCCTTCACTTTTTAAGACTTTCAGCATTAAATTATGAGGACCCCAAAAAGTATCTTCTGGATAAACTTCCGTACCTAAACCATCTTGATTGGTAATCATTACCAATTCATAGTCTAATTCTTCGGCTATTTTGCCTAGGTATTTTAGGGTCTTTGGTAAGAAATCTAATTTCTCGAAGGAGTCTACTTGGTAGTCCGTTGGTGGTTCTTCTATGATGGTGCCGTCTCGGTCTAATAGGAGTAATTTAGGTTTCAAAATATTTTCGAATTAGATAGGATTGGATCACGGATCAAACGGATTGGAACTGATTTTGTAGGTCGTGTTCCTAGATGTTTTGGTTAGTGATTCTTTTCCTTTTTTATAATAAAATTTATTAAGGCTTTTTAGTTTGTGTTTTTCCATTCTTTCAAAGCCTCAATCAATAGATCATTCTCTTTAGGTTGCCCAATCGTAAATCTCAGACAACCTTCACATAAAGTAACCGTCGAACGATTTCGTACAATAATGCCTTTAGACACTAAAAAGTCATATAGTCGATTCGGTTTTTCCACTTTGGCTAGAATGAAGTTAGCATCAGAAGGGTAGACCTCTTTGACAAAATCATACCTAGATAAATTATCTTCTACTCTAGATCGTTCTCTCAAAATGGTTGCGACGGATTCTCTTACTTTATTGCGATGCTTAAAAGCAAGTAAGGCCGCTTTTTGGGTCAATTCGCTGATATTATAAGGTGGTTTGACTTTATTTAATAAGTCAATCATTTCCGTATTGGCATAGGCTTGTCCCAAACGAATGTTTGCCATTCCCCATGCTTTTGAGAAAGTTTGCAAAACTACCACATTTGGATATTGATTGATGAATTCTACGCAACTTTCTTCACTAGAAAAATCAATATATGCTTCGTCAATAACAACGATTCCTTTAAACCCTTGAATTAAGGTTTCGATATCATCTCTATCTACACTATTTCCCGTTGGATTATTCGGAGAACAGATAAATAGTATTTTAGAATGTTCGTCTGCTGCCGCTAAGATATTTTCTACATCTAATTGATAATCAGTAGTTAAGTTGACTTTTTTGATCGCTACATTATTAATATCTGCGCTCACTTGATACATGCCATAAGTCGGGGGCAATGTGATGATGTTGTCAATCCCAGGTTCGCAAAAAATGCGCATTAATAAGTCAATCGGTTCATCACTTCCATTGCCTAAAAATATATTTTCTGGTTGCACTCCTTTGATGCCAGCCAATGGTTTTTTGACCTTCCATTGCATCGGGTCAGGATAACGATTCATGCCATTATTAAAGGGGCTTTCGTTGGCGTCTAAATATACTTTTGCTGTTCCTTTGAACTCATGACGAGCAGAGGAATAGGGTTTTAGATTTTGTATGTTTTTTCTTGCTAGGTGAATCATCTAAATGATGGTTAGATTGTTGAATTGTTTGATTGATGCCTTTTAGTTATTAGAACTGATTTTATTATTAATTTCCTTTGCCAAAGGATGCTCAGGCATCAAACTCCTTGCCTTCTCCACATCTATTTTAGCCTTTTCCAATGCCTTATTCTTAATTAGAATCTCCGCTCTAGCACACAATGCATCATAATAATTAGGATACACCTTTAGCAAATCATCCAACATCGTCAGTGCTCGCTCAGTTTGTCCCAATTGGTCATAACTTTTAATCAAATAAATAAAACCATTTTCATAGAAGGGATTATCCGTTATAAGTTTTTGGTAAGCTTCCACAGCAGCTTCATAAGCGCCTGTTCGGTAATACAATAAGGCGATATTGTTTTTTGCACAGTAATCTTTTGGATTGTTTTCCAAAATTTCTTTGGCTAATTTTAAAGCTTCATCAGCTTTCCCCAGTTTTTCTAAAAATAGAATATGCAGCGCTTGATAATTACAATTGTCAGGATTTTTTTGGATAGGAAAAGCATCTAAGCCTTTTTGATACACTTTTTTAGCCGCTTTTATATCTCCTTTCAATTCACTAGTTATTCCCACATGATAGTAATCAATTGGCGCTTTATCTTTTTTAAGTATTTTTTGATATTTGCCTAAAGCTTCTTCAAAATAGCCACGGTTTACTAAAGACTTAAGGTAGGCTTGAACGATGATTGGAAAATCATCAAAGATTTCAAAAGTTGCTCTAACTTTTTCAAAATCAATATCATTATTGAAATAATTATCATTGTACAAACCAACGTAGAATGTGTAAAAAGCTGGATTGTCAGATTTTGCTTGAGCTTCTTCTAGCAATTTTAAACCCTCATCATACTTACCTAGATTGGCTAAGGAAATAGCATTACAATATTGAAAAGTAGCTAGGGCTCGCAATCTATTTTTCTTTTCCTTACTCTTAATTTTATCTAATTTTTGGTAGTAAGGTGATTTGATTAGCAACTCAAAGTTTTGTGCTGCTAAGTCATAGTTTTGCCCTTGCAAATTCTCAAAAGCAGCACTTGCGACGTTGGCATACTGATCTTGTGCGGTCAAATTCAGTTGAATCATGACCATTAATAAGGAAAAAAATAAGTACTTCTTCATAGTAAAAATTTAGACATTTTTTAAACTTTCCAAACGAATAGAAACGGCTCTTGCATGTGCCATTAATGCTTCAGCTTCTGCCATCAATTCTACCGTTGGGCCAATATTTTGTAATCCTTCTTTAGACAAATGTTGAAAAGTGATTTTTTTACAAAAAGAATCCAAAGATACGCCACTATAGGCTTTGGCAAATCCATTGGTCGGTAAAGTATGATTGGTTCCAGAAGCGTAGTCTCCGACGGATTCAGGACTATAATGTCCAATAAATACAGAGCCTGCATTGGTAATATCATTAGCCACACCTTCCGCTGCTTCGATGGATAAAATTAAATGCTCGGGAGCATATTCATTGATGATATCGACTACATCAAAGACATTGTCATTGATGATCGCACAACTATTTTCTAATGCTTTTGCAGCAAAATCTTTTCGCGGCAAAGCAGCTAACTGTTTAGCTAATTCTATTTGTATCTCTTTGACAACCAATTCATTAGTAGCCACAAGGACGACTGAGCTATCCACACCATGTTCTGCCTGAGACAATAGATCTGCCGCTACGAAACTTGGCGTTGCACTACTATCAGCAACTACCATTACCTCCGATGGCCCAGCGGGCATATCAATTGCCAAACCATCTCTTTGCACCACTTGTTTTGCAGCAGTAACGTATTGATTGCCAGGGCCAAATATTTTATAGACTTTAGGAACAGTTTCCGTCCCATAAGCCATCGCACCAATAGCTTGTACGCCACCAATTTTGAAAATCTGAGTCACGCCCACTAAGTGTGCCGCAAATAAAATCGCAGGATTGACCGATCCATCTTTACTTGGCGGTGTACACAAAACGATTTCTTTGCAACCTGCAATTTTTGCTGGTACACCCAACATCAGAATAGTCGAAAATAGGGGAGCAGTCCCTCCTGGAATATACAAACCTACTTTATCTATTCCCACACTTTTTCGCCAGCATTTTACCCCTGGCATCGTTTCGATTTCTTGCACAGGTTCTTTTTGGGATAAATGAAAGGCTTCAATATTGCTTTTTGCTTGCCTAATGGCTTGTTTTAATGCTTTAGGAACATTGGCTACAGCTTCAGCTATTTCGTCTGCTTCTACTTTCGGGTTATCTAACTGCACTTTATCAAATTGCTCTGTAAATCTTTTGACGGCAACATCACCGAACGTTTTGATGTCTTTTAAAATTCCTGAGACCTTTTCTTCTAAAGATTGACTTTCGAAGGTTGGTCTTTCTAGGATTTTAGGCCAATCTATTCTATCTGGGTTGTTGTATATTTTCATGATTTTAACCCACCCCCGACCCCTCCCTTGAAAGGGAGAGGAGGTTATACGTGAGATTTTTATTTTTAATTTAATAGGTGTATCTATTTAGGCGACTCTATTATTGCTCTTATTTTATTTAGAACATGAGTTAGATTATTTTTAACTTCTTCATTTTTAAATCTTATAATTCTAAAACCCATTTCTTTCAATGTTTCCTCTCTTAATTTGTCGTATTCAATTTGTTCAAGATGAACGTCACCATCAATTTCTATGATTAATTTTTCTTCATGACAATGAAAATCTGCTATGTAATATTGAGTAAAACCTAGGATTCGACTATGTTCTATAATAAATTGACGATTAAATTTTAGACCACATAACCTTTTCTTTCTTAAATTTATCCACATTTGTTTTTCTGCATAGGTAGGATTTTTTCGCATCTCCCTAGCAAAATTTAGGATAGTTTTGTAGTTACTCATAGCTTTTGTTTACCAGAATCAATCGATATTACTAAGTTTGTGATATTCGATAATTTATCCAAATTTTAGCCGAAAGTTCAACAAATTTGTAACTCCCTTCCCTTTCAAAGGGAAGGGTCGGGGATGGGTTAAAGCACCATCTTCTCAATAGGAACCACCAAAATTCCCTCCGCACCATTATCCCGTAATTGATCAATCACATTCCAAAAGTCATTTTCATTCACCACAGAATGTACCGAACTCCATGCACCTCTAGCCAATGGCAGAACCGTAGGACTTTTCATGCCGGGTAAAATGTCAATAATCAGATCTAATTTATCATTTGGCGCATTCAATAAAATGTATTTATAGTTTTTAGCTTTTAAAGTAGCATCGACTCTAAATAATAATTTATCAAGCAATGCTTGTTTATCTTCAGCTAAATTAGGGTTAGAAATGATAACTGCCTCAGATTTTAAGATAATTTCCACTTCTTTTAGGCCATTTGACAATAAAGTGCCACCTGTACTCACTAAATCACAGATTCCACTAGCCAAACCTATACTTGGTGCAATCTCTACCGAACCGCTGATATATTCAATATCTGCCTTGACGCCATGTTTAGCTAAATATTGTTCGGTTAAAACAGGGTAGGAGGTAGCAATTTTTTTTCCGTTAAAATAGGCTACACCTTGATAATCTACATCCTTAGAAACAGCCAAAGAGAGGCGGCACTTAGAAAAACCTAGATGTTTATCTACTCTGATATCTTTTTGAACTTCTTCTACAACATTTTGTCCAAGGATACCAACGTCCGCAATACCATTTTCTACGTATTGTGGAATATCATCGTCCCTGAGATAAAGAATTTCGGCAGGGAAGTTGGTCGATTCTGCAATTAATTTATTTTTTCCTTTAGGAAATTTAATGCTACAGTCTTTCAATAATTTGAGGGAGTCTTCACTTAGTCTTCCTGATTTTTGAATGGCGATTCTTAACTTGCTCATTTATTAGGTTAATTAATATTAGTTTATGAAAACTATGTAAATGAAAGATATTCAATAAAAAAAGCGGCTTACCATTAGTAAATGATAAGCCGCTTTTTGTCTACATAAATAATTCAATACGACACACTCATCTACTTTTGGTAGTTGTAGAAAGAATGATGATGATGAAAAATTGAAGTAAACATGAATTTTTTTTATAAATTATTCGGCAAAATTAGGTTATCATTATTAACTTTGCAACCATAGGCGGCAAAAATCATTTATTTTATTTATTTTTACCCCTGCGAGTAGGATGCACTACTTATTTAGCTGTAGAAAAAACAAAAAAAATCCTTTTTTTTAAACATTTCAACGACTAAATTCGTAATGTACTCTGTTCTCTGCCCAAGTATAAGCTGAAAACATCAATCAACATTATTTTTTCAGACGAAGCGGAATTAAACAGCTATAAAAATCATAAAAAATTTTTTTTTCGATTTTTATTTAAACGTGAGATGAGAGCTTCCCTAAAAATTAGGAGTTAAAACAAAACCATGAGAGACAACATTGCTTTTTTAGAGTTGAAATTTGGAAATATCTATGGTGGTTATGCAAATTTCTTTGCAATTTCTGATATTTCCCTGCTTGTCTTCGACCCCAGTACGAATCGAATTTTTATCGAAAGCTTAGCCATTAACACAGACGTTGATGTTGTTTGGGTAAATTCAAAAACTAACGAATTAGGTCATACTATTGGTAGATCTAGACAGGTTATTAATCTTCGAACTAGAAGAAAACGTAGTTTTGATGAGGAATTCTCCCTCAATGAACACCAATTAGATCGGGCTTTTAATAATATACGTCCTACTAGAAGGTATATCAAAAGCTTTTTCTTCAAGAATTTTAGAAAGTACAATATTAGAAATATCGTAACTTTCGATGGTAAGCGTGATATTTTCCTTTGTGAAAAATCTGGCGTTGACTTTAGAGGAACGAAAATTTTTGATTTGCAAAAAGCCCTTAACAAAGAGTTTAATTACTTATTCTCTTTAAATAAGTTGGGTGTTGCCATCAATTCTCGTTTCGAAGACGGTTACTTGACATCTAATAATCAAAAATATTGGATTCACCCGATTGCTGCTCGTCAGTTAAGACCTAGAACGGCTGCTTGGGATGCTGCAAGAATGTTCTTGATTTATCAAGAATTTAATGACTATCATGATGATTTCACTATGAAGTCAGCATTATTAGTTAATAAAATTCAAAAAGCTAAGGAAGCCGAAGAAGCCGCAAAAGCTGCCGAAGAGGCTGCCAATCCAAAGCCTCCTGTCGTAGAAGCTGAAACGGAAGCAAAAGCAGAAGAGGTAGCTAAGCCTGAGGCAAGTGCTACTCCTGTAGCAGATGATGCTAAGACAGAAGAATAAATAAAACTTCAAGAAAAATAATATTTTCTTTTTGAAATAAATAAAACAGTCATTTACTAAGCTTAGTAGATGGCTGTTTTTATTTTTGGTTTAATATTTGCTAATTATGTAGTCAAACGAGCTACTCTACGATCCTCTAAACCTTCCTATTTTCCCCATTTATTGCTCTTTTTTCTTTCCCCTTTCCCCTAATATTTTTAAAATATCAAGTTTTATACATCTTATTCTAATAGATGAATAAAAAGTATTCTTTGTTCTAATCCTAGTGGTTCAAGTCATAAATTTTTGACAGTTAAATCGGCGTCTTTTTCCGTTATGCTGCGTTATTTTTTTCTTAAAGAGCTACGGCTATTCTCAAAAAAAATGCCTAGCCTAACGGAAAAATACACTCGATTTAACTATCAATTACTTATTACTTGAACCACTAGACTTTTCATTTCCTTTAAGGAATAGAGCAAAAGCTATCAGCCTCCCATTGATAATCAAGTCTAAATAGCCTCCCTGCTATTAAAATTGAATCATTAAAGCTGTACAAAGTTGTACAAGCACACACCAAAACGTATGTTAAAATCACTGCTATCACACCTAAAAACACTATTAGTATGTCTATTATTGACGGTCTTAAATAGTGGTTTTAGTCAAAAAAATATCAATTTACAGGCAAATTGGAATGGCTCAACCTACGATTATAACGATGTATGGGGATATGCTGATTTTTCTGGAAAAGAATATGCTATAATTGGCTCCAAGAAAAAAGTACACTTCATTGATGTAACACTTCCTACCAGTCCAAAGTTAGTTGCAGAGTTTGAACCAGGAAGCAATACTTCGTGGAGAGACATTAAAACTTTTAATCACTATGCCTATGCTGTATCCGAGGGGTTCAGTAACGAAGGTTTAGTTGTTTTTGATTTGTGTGCAATAGCTGATGGAAAAGTTGATTTGATTAGTCAGAAGAATGATGTTTTTGGAAAAGCACATAATATTTTTATAGATCCCAAGAATAAGATTTTATATGTAGTAGGTTCGGACAAGCAAGCAAATGGATATATAGTATATGATCTATCCGACCCTGCTAATCCTGAGTTAATAGCAAAAAGATCTTTACCTGGCGGGTATATCCACGATATTTTTGTAAAAGATAATTTAGCCTTTTGTTCGCATGGCAATGTCGGCCTATATATCTATGATGTGACGAATCCAGCGAACCCTATTCCAAAAGCTTTTGCAAATACTGGTGGCTATAATCATAGTAGCTGGGCACTCAATCAAGATAGTTTATTGATTTTTGCACAAGAAGTACCTAGAGGAATGCCTTTAGCCGTCATGGATTATACCAAATACCTATCCAATGATTTAGAAGTCGTCAATAGTTTTAAAGCACCCTTATTAGGACCAGATCATACAAGAAATACCCCTCACAATCCTTATATGGTTGGTAACTATGCCGTAGTGTCTTATTATGAAGATGGGGTCGTCATTTTTGATATGACAGACCCTTTACAACCAGACACTATCGCCTACTATGACACTTATGAAAATACGGAATATAATGGATATAATGGATGCTGGGGTGTTTATCCTTATTTGCCCTCAGGAAATATTCTTGCCTCCGATATTTCAAATGGATTATTTGTTTTGAAACCAACTTTTGATTTACCTACCACCTGTAATAATGGAAAGTCAGATTGGAATGAGGAGAATATTGATTGTGGAGGTGTCTGTCAATTATGTACGCCATGTATTCAAGAGATTTGTGGAAACAATATAGATGATGATCGAAATGGAAAAACGGATTGTGAGGATGAAGTCTGTGCTTGTGAGGGGAGCCAAACCAAAATAAATGTGAAAGTATTCTTAGAAGGCTATTATAGCGAGTCTTCTAATCAAATGACTAGATCATTGATAATCAATGATTTACTGCCAAAGTTTCAACCTTTCAAGACAGCACCATTTAATTATACAGGTAGAGAGTCTATCTCAGAAATACCAATAAATGCAGTGGACTGGGTCCTGTTGGAGGCTCGTCATGCTGAGAAACTAGATTCTGTATTGTCCAAAAAAGCAGCACTGTTATTAAATGATGGAACGATTGCAGAAGCTGATGGTTCTAGTGGAATCAAATTTGAAGGAATTTCTGCTAGCAGTATTCATTTAGTCATCCGTCATAAAGGACACTTAGCAATAATGAGTAATGGCTTAATTGATTTAACAAATGGAGAAGTGACTTATGATTTTACTCAAAGTGCTGTTGCAGCAATGGGAATCAACCAATTGAAATTGAAAGGAGATTATTATTGTCAATTTGCAGGTGATTTTGACCAAAATGGAATAATCAATAGTTTAGACTTTAACATCTGGAAACAAAATAGTGCCTTAGTCAATCGTTATTTACATTGGGATGTAGACGGGAATGGAGTAGTCAATAACTTAGATTTTAATTATTGGAAGGGCAATAGAAGTAAAATAGGAGAACCTATGGTTCATTTGAGTACGGAATAGGAAGTAGGCATTTAATAAAATATACGCCAAAGAATTTAAAACAACTAGACCTAATCTTTTAAATAATAGATTAGGTCTAGTTAGGTTTAGGAGTCAATTAAGCACTATTTGTTCTCCTTTTTGTCTTTATCTAATTTATTAAATAAGACGTTCAAGCGGTACATTTCGTCAAGGGTATCGTCTAGGAATACCTGAAATTCAGGAATTCTTCTCACGTGTTTTTTTATTCGATTAGCAAGCGCTTGTTTTAATCTGTGATATTCTTCCTCCATTTGAAGGATTACCGCTTGCTTATTTTCTGTATTATAAACACTCAAGTAAATTTTAGCTTGACTAAAGTCAGGCGTAATTTTTACATTCGTTACCGTCACTAATACCGATGAGCCATAGATGTAGCTACCTTCTTGCTGTAAAACCACTCCAAAATTTCGTTTGATGGTTTCTGCCACTTGTAATTGCCGTTTAGATTCTTTAGCCATAATATTTTCAATATAAAGTATAAAATTATTTTTGTTTGCCGTTATGTGCTCCTTTTTAACAGCGGATTAATATAGGAACAATTTGCTCCCATGGGGAAAATTATTCTTGTTTTATCTGAAATTCTTAAGTCCCATTAAGTCATTAAATGGATATAAGTACCAAGTCACAATTATCTAAAATTTTACCTACACCTAATTATCACTTGGTACTTAGGTAGTATAAGAAGTAATATTGTTAAGTGTAAAATAGAGAATAAGTTGCTTGTTTCTAAGGTTTTAAGATTTAGTTAATAAGTACAATTGTTTTCAACAATTTAAATACGTAATGGATTTAATGTGATATTTTATTATTAATAGTATAAATATGTTGTTTGACGATGGAAAAATGTCGTTCGTCACTACCTAAAAAAAAAGCTAAACCGAACATACCGATTTAGCTTACAAAATATCTTTATAAAAAGTTCCTTTCTACCAACTCATATCATCTTCTGATTCAACAGATGTAGGTTCTTCAGCAGCAGGAGGAGCAGTTTCTTCAGTAGTTACCGCTGGTGTTTCTGCTGGCGTCTCCTTATTGGCAGAGGCATCATAATTGTCAAATTCACCGGCAGCTTTACGTGCCTCGTATTCCTCGTGACGACGAGTGTACTCATCGTAATCATAATCAGGCATCAACTCCGTCTTGATATGAGAAATTACCTCATCTAGGCTTGCAAGAAAACGATTAAAGTCTTCTTTGTAAAGGAAGATTTTGTGGCGTTCGTATCCGTCGCCGTTAAATCTTTTCGTACTTTCCGTAAGGGTTAAGTAGTAATCATCCCCTTTAGTTCTACGAACATCAAAGAAGTAAGTTCTTCTTTTACCTGCGCGCACCTTTTTGGAATAAACACTCTCAAATCTCCTTTGGTTCTCGTTATCCACTTTAAAAAATTTTGTTAAAAAAAATAAAATGTAAAAGTTTAGTCTCTCTATAATACTAATAAAAGGAAACAGGTCCTTTACATTATTAAAAACTAATTACCCTACAAAAGTAAGTAATTACCAATAAAATCACAAAGACAATTTTTTTTAATCATTTTTTTTTTTGACAGAATTTTATGGTGGTTTCAATTTGCTGATTATCAATCTATTAAGTATTTTAAATCAACGTAGGTGAAAAAAAAATCTATAAATAAAAAATGATTTTTTTTGTTATAAATTGAATTTTGCCCAAAAAAATTGAAAAACTACCACTTTTAAAACGCTTTTGAAAAGTATTTTTGACGCAGGTAGATGAATTAGGCAAGGTTTTTATTGCAATAACTAATAGTGTTATTGTTCAGTAATATTACTATCTAGTACCTCCCATTCCATAATTATCAAAACTGATTATTTTTCTTTGGTGTAAATGTATAATTTTCATTAATGAATAAATTAGACATTAAAGTAATGTGATTGTTCGATATTTTAAACTAAATTTGTTATCCGTTTGAAATTAGAAGAACAACAAACATCTCTTTAAAAATCTTTCTTGAAATTTATTGAGTATTCCATTAGAAAAATATTTTTAGTTTTAATTCAGCCCATCTCATTAATTTGAGTGGAAATTGTCACCAAAAAAATGATTAAAACCATTGTTATGTGACATATCAGGCTATCGAATAATAGTTGAAACGAAGCAAGAATCTTTTTTTTAAAAAAGTTTCCTAATCCACCACTTTTATTAAAAATTTTTCTCAATTTTGTAGTCCACTTTGAAGAGGGGAGGGACGACCTCTCAAAAAGTACTTTCACACAAATTTTAGAAAATGGACATATCACACTACTTTAAAAAGTCCATGATAAAAAGTTGTCTTTTCAACAACTACACATTCTATATTTAAACAGACATACTTTAGGCACAGCTATATACTGACATTAATTAAGTATATAACGTATTGGTGTCAATGAGAAAACTATTACTAAACTACGGCTCCCACAGAGGCGAAATTCAATCAGGAGAATGGTAAAAGATCATACAGCCGTTTGGGACAGTTGCCTGCAAACAATTCGCAGAAACGTTAACTCCCAAAGTTTTAAAACTTGGTTTGAGCCTATCAAACCGGTGAGGCTGGCTAACGAAGCACTAACAATCCAAGTCCCCAATAAATTCTTTTACGAATGGTTGGAGGAACACTATGTACAACTATTGAAACGCACCATACGCGAAGCACTAGGTGATACGGGTAGATTAGAATATCAAATTTTGATGGGCCAAAGAAAAGCCCTGAAAAATTCAGTTAGCCGAGAGGTAGCAGCTAAAAAGAAGAAAGTACTAGAACCTGGCGCTATGTCTGGCGCACAAATAAAGAATCCATTTGTTATTCCAGGGATCAAGAAAATGAAGATTGATCCACAACTTAACCCAAATTATACTTTTGATAGTTACATCGAAGGGGATTGTAACCGATTGGCAAGATCTGCGGGTATGGCAGTAGCTACTAATCCTGGCGGCACAGCCTTCAATCCACTAGTAGTTTTTGGAGATGTGGGTTTAGGGAAAACACACCTAGCACAGGCAATAGGTAACGAGGTGTTAAAAAATCATATAGGCAAGACTGTACTATATGTGTCCTCAGAAAAATTTACGAATCAAATCATTCAGTCGATAAAAAATAATGCAGTTAATGATTTTGTTAACTTTTATCAGTTAATAGATGTACTAATTGTAGATGATATTCAATTTTTAGAAAATAAGAAAAAGACTCAAGAAATATTCTTCCATATTTTTAATCAATTGCACCAAACTGGTCGTCAATTAATTTTAACTTCCGATAGACCTCCAAAAGATATGGACGGGATGGAGGCAAGATTGATTTCTAGATTCAAATGGGGTTTATCAGCAGATTTGCAAACGCCAGATTTAGAAACCAGAATGGCAATTCTGGAATCTAAGATGAATAAGGAAGGAATTGATATTCCAAACGACGTAACAGAATTTATCTGTTATAATATTAAGAACAATATAAGAGAGTTAGAAGGCGTGATGGTTTCCTTGATGGCACAATCATCGTTGAACCGTAGAGAAATAGATGTAGACCTTGCAAAAGAGGTGATAAAGAATTTTGTCAACCAGATTAACAAGGAGATTACCGTTGAGTACATTCAAGAATTAGTAGCGGATCATTTTGAGTTAGATGTTGCGAAATTAAAAGGCCAAACCAGAAAGCGTTCTATCGTAATTGCTCGTCAGTTATCTATGTTCTTAGCAAAGAAGTTAACAGATAAATCTTTAAAGGCAATTGGAGCTAATTTTGGGGGTAGAGATCACAGCACAGTTATTTATTCCTGTAAAGCTGTGCAAGATATGCTAGACACAGATTTAATATTCAACGATACGGTAACAGAGCTAGAAAAGAAGATTAAAATGAGCCTAAATGACGGCTAAATAAGAGAAAATATTTTACCATAAAAAAAATCAACTCAAAGAATTAAACCAAAGTAGAAAATTAATATTTTAGGTCAAAAAAAACGAAACAAGATAAACAACTAAAGAGTAACAAATAAGAAATAAAATAAAAAAAGAAGTCAGTATAAATTGACTTCTTTTTTTATCTAAAAAAGAAGGAAAAACGATTTATTTTTAAAGAAATTTAGATTTTTTTCTATAATATTAAGATGAAATTAAAAAAGTAAGAAATTAATTTTTAATTCACTTGTTTGTAATATAAAGAAGTTATATCTTTGCGCTGCTTTACAAGAAAAGCATAATTTTACACCTCCAAAAAATAAATTATTGGAGTGGTAAATCAGGCAAAACACTCGGAGAAGTGGGAGAGTGGCTGAATCCACCGGTTTGCTAAATCGACGTGCGCCAAAAGCGTACCGCGGGTTCGAATCCCGCCTTCTCCGCCATTTTCTTGGCATCCTTTTTGGATAAAAGAAATCGAAAGCTTTATCAATTTTTGTTTGATAAATCCTTCGACCAACGGTTGTTGGAAAACGTTCGGGGCGTAGCGCAGTCCGGTTAGCGCACCTGCGTTGGGAGCAGGGGGCCGCAGGTTCGAATCCTGCCGCCCCGACAAGTCTAGATGACTAAATAACAAGGAGTTACAATTAATTTTGTAACTCCTTTTGTTTTTGTATTAAGTGTGATGTCGCGCAGATGTCGCACAATATTTACTTTTCTTTTCCTATAAAGCTATTATATTTACCTTCTTTAATATGAGCTTTTGTTTTATTTATGTGTCTTAGTTTTTAAATTACCCTCACCAAAAAAGCTTTCTAGCCTACCCTCGCCAATCTTTTGAGCTAACTCTAAGTCACCTTGCTTGCACAAGAGTGAGATGCTTTTTCGGTGGCAGCATGCATTGGGTGACCTTCATTGAGAAGTTATCGGAAACGCAACCAAATGGCTGAAAGAGAGATGCTCTTTGAGCCGTTCAAAAGTGACAATATTTTCTGTTGCACAAACGATTTTGACGTATTCTTTTAGCCCTTCAATAAATAAAATATCGTCAAAAAATACTTTGAAAATTTTACCATCTGCTTTTACACTCAAAAAAATTGGAGCTTCTTTTAGATTCGCCGCTGTTGGAAGTGTATGATTCGACAATTGTGTTTTGGCTTTATGGACTGCTTGCATAAACCGTTCAAAAGAAAAAGGCTTTAGTAAATAATCAACTACATTCATATCAAAAGCAGTCAACGCATAATCGGAATAGGCAGTAGTAAAAATAGTGAGGGGGGGATTTTGTAAGTTTTTCAGTAAATTAATCCCACTCAAAGTGGGCATTTGAATATCTAAAAAGAGTAAATCAATACTATACGATACAGGAACGGGCTTGGTCTTCTCC
>CALDTJ010000294.1 GCA_937924145.1 uncultured Saprospiraceae bacterium | reverse complement strand
GTGTAAATATTTTGGCAAATCTTCTTTAGGAGTTAAAGTCCCCGATGTAAAAACAGCATTAGGTGCTTTGCCTCTGTAAATCAAGTTTTTATTTTCTATAGATTCAATGTCTTTCTTTTCAGAAGGGATTAGCATGGCGTGGTTATAAGAACCATTTCCAATCATTGATTCACGCATATCATCTACACTTGCAATCTTTTCTTTCCAAAAATTTATTTCATTTATATTTTTCGCTTGCAATAATCCAATTTCATATTCTCTTCTTAAGGTCGATTTATTTTTTCCTACTGAAGATTGCGCTACAGAATCTATGTATTTTTGAAAGTCTTCTTTTTCTTTTAGTTGGGGTATAAAAGAAGAGGGAGATTCAATTACCGCCGACAATAGACTCTCGGCTTTTTGACGATCTTTCTTATTCAATAATGGAGTACCATTTGAACGTCTTATTGAATCAATTTTAATAGAATCTTCTTTAGAAACTTCAAAAGGTAAATCCCATTCTTCACCCTTGATTTTCATTTTTTCAATTGAACCTAATTTCCACAAAATATCTCCAGATACACCATCATATAAATTACTAATATTATGTTTTTCCAAAATTTCATTTTTCAACCTCTCTCTTAGTTCCGTAGCACTTTCAGGGGTGTTAGAAACAATCATTGGCTGATATATATAATTATCTCTCACCTCCAAATGCACTTCTAATTGGTCCAAATTATCAATATAAAAACCATCATCAAAACAGCATTGTCCATTAAACTTTCCATTTAAATCAATCAATCTTCCCTCATTATCAAACACTGATTTTTCATAATTAAAAATAACTCCATGCCTAGTTATAGTTTTCGCCCAACTATCCAATTCGGCTCTAGTAGTTTGGTTATTAATCTTAATTTTTGAAGATTCCGAAGATGGATGCTCTACTTTAGAAATAAGACCTGTTCCTACAGAAATATACTTTGGTGCTAAAATAGTATCAGCACTAGCTTGAAAAAGGATACTATATTTATTGATGTCATGAATTTCAAAGAAGTGATAAATCCCACTTTTATTAGGTCGAATCGTTCCTCGAAGCTTACCTGTTAATTCATTTTTATCATTAAAATCTATATCGTTGAAGGTAATTCTTGTATCTGAATCCTTTCCAAATGATTCGGCAGATTCAAATAATTCTTTCAATGACATATCTTTATTGATAGTCAAACTAGATAACTCTTTTGTAAAAATTGGTTTAAGCACCACTAATTGTTCATCAACTATTCTTGGCTGAAAATACTGTTGCAAACCAACACCCCCAACAGCCATTACCAACAAAACCAAAAACACCCCCATCAACTGCCGAAAAGAAAACCCTTCCTCCTCTACTCCAAACATACGCTTAATCCGTCGAGTAAAGTCCCCATCATCGCCACTAGCCGTCATAGACAAACTATTCGAAACTACTCCAATCTTTCGCCACTGCAATGCCGTCAAAGTCTCCACATAAGCATCCCGATTATCCCCCATAGACAAGACTAAATCATCACAACAATGCTCTCGAATCGCTCTAATTTCCTTGGACAACCACCAAATACAAGGGTGGTAAAACAAAATAATTTCGATAATAGATTGTCCCAAATTAATCAGATAATCGTGTCGTTTGATATGCGCTAATTCATGGACGATAATCGTTTCAATTGCCTTTGCATCAAAGCCAGTCATTAAGCTAATGGGCAATAAAATAACGGGTTTAAAATGTCCAAAAGTAATTGGTTCTTTAACGTGTTTAGAAAGGAATACTTGGACTTCTTTTTCAATATTCAATTGCTTTTTGAAAGCTCTAATCTTCGCCAGCCATTCACCTGTAATCAATTCATTATCAACATTTTGCAACCGTTGAATTTGAGTTAAATTAACAAAAAATCGAATGGTAAAATAAAGTACGCCAAGTCCCCAAAACATAACCAAATAAGGCAAACAAATCGTCAAATAATCCGCAAAGGTTAGCGTAGTATTTAAGACAACTTCTTCGGTCGTTCCGACTGTGGTGGTAATCGAAATGGGTTCATTGGTTATTGGAGCTAAAGTGCTACTCATTTGAGGGACAACCGTTTGCTGCCACAAATAATTAAAGGTAAAAATTGGTGCTAAAAAACTACTGACAAAAGCAGTTAGTGCTAAAAAATATTGCTGCAAAGAAGTTGCCTGTTTCCATAGACTTTTAGCGACTAAATAGCCCGCAGCAATTAAAGCAATTTGCCACAAAGAATGAAGGATGGCCCAGCCAAATATTTGTATCATTTTAAACGGTTTACGGTACACGGGTTGAAAATTATGGAAGAGGAGACATTTTCAATGAGCTCAGCTCTGTGTCAAGCAAAATTGAAAGTGTTTTCTCTTTCAAGGGTGGCAATATCTTTTTTAGAGAAAACACTTGATTTTTTGTCAAAATCAAATGTCTCCTCTAAAATTTCAAAGTTTTCCCTTCTGTTCTTTCAGCCACTTTTCTAGATCTTCCAACTCCTTTTTAGAAGTCGGCTTATTCCCCAAGGCATGCATAATCAAATCGGAAGTTGACCCATTAAACACTTTATCAACAAAGCGATTCAAGGAAGAAGTCTGCACATCTTCTTTTTGTAAAATCGCAGAATAGTAGTGAACTTTACCTTCTTTGTATCGCGTCACCATTCCTTTCTCTGCCTCCATTCGTTGCATCTGCTTGAGGACAGTGGTATAGCCTACACTTTTAGATTGGCTAATCACTTCGTGAATTTCTTTCACAGTGAGCGGTTGGTCCTCCCACAAAAGTTGTAAGATTTCTAATTCTGCCTCCGTTGGTTGTGGAATATTTTTGTTAGACATGATTTCTAAATTTTAGTACGACTGAAGTCGTAGTTCAATACAAACATACGACACAAGTCGTATTAAAACAAATTTTTCTGATAAAAAAGCGCAAAATCAAAGTAAATTCTTCATTTTAAAAGGTAGAAGGATAAATTTTCTTACATTTGGTCGGAATTTTAAGATTCTAAGTTCTAAACAATTTCCTACCTGAATTAAGTGGAAGGGATTTTGTTCAAAAAACTTTCCTGTGAATACATCTCGACTGAAATATTGCCTCAATTGAAGGTAATTTTTGAGATTCGTTTTATTGGAATTTCTTTAAACGGCGAATGAATTCGCCGCTACTACTACTCAAATAAATGGATATACTTCGAGGATTTTTAGGCATTGCCGTCTTATTATTAATCTGTTATTTACTTAGTAACAATCGGAAAGCGATTAACTGGCGAACCGTTGGGATAGGCATTAGTTTACAATTTATCTTAGGGCTATTGATTTTGAAAGTTCCAGGTGTCCGACAACTTTTTGATTACGCTGCCCAATTCTTTCAAAGTATTTTAGCCTTTTCTAATGCAGGCGCAGAATTCATCTTTGGAGGTTTGGTCACGGACACTAGCACTTTTGGGTATATCTTCGCCTTTCAAGTACTACCCACCATTGTTTTCTTCTCTGCGGTCACAGCTATTCTCTATTACTTTGGTATCCTACAATGGGTTATTAAAGGAATGGCATGGTTCATGTCCAAGACCATGAATCTGTCTGGTCCTGAGAGTTTAGCCGCAGCCGCCAATGTCTTTATAGGCCAAACAGAAGCACCGCTTGTTGTCAAACCTTATCTAGAAAATATGTCTCGCTCCGAGATGCTTTGTCTCATGACAGGTGGAATGGCAACTATAGCAGGAGGTGTATTTGCCGCATATATCGGTTTTTTAGGTGGAACAGATCCCGAAAAACAGCTTTATTTTGCCAAACATTTATTGACCGCTTCCATTATTTCTGCACCAGCAGCAATCGTGGCTGCCAAAATCTTATTCCCTGAAACGGAAAAAGTGGATTTAGAAAAAGAATTAGAAATGTCTGGTGAAGTAGGTGACAACTTATTGGATGCGATTTCTAAAGGTATTACAGATGGGCTTAAATTAGCCGTCAATGTTGGCGTCATGCTTCTGGCATTTACTGCACTTATCGCTATGGTTGATGCATCCTTTTTAAAAATAACAGACATGGTCAATGCAGGCTTTGGATTAGTAGGAGGAGAAAGCGTTGGCGATTGGAATGAAAATATAAAAGCTGCTACCGACAATCGTTTTCAGGGCTTTAGTTTTACCTATTTACTAGGTTTAATCTTCGCACCTGTGGCTTGGTTATTGGGGACACCTTCCCAAGATATTGTCTTAGTAGGCCAATTATTAGGTCAAAAAACTGTTTTGAATGAGTTTATCGCCTATGGTCAATTAAATACTTTTAGAGAAGCAGGTATTACTTTAGATCCAAAGTCTTTGATTATTGTGACCTATGCACTTTGTGGATTTGCCAATTTTGCCTCTATTGGTATTCAGATTGGAGGCATTAGTGCCTTAGCACCTGGGCAACGAAAAGCTTTAACGGAATTAGGCATTAAATCTTTGATTGGGGGGACAGTGGCTTGTTTCTTGACAGCTTGTGTAGCAGGGATGTTGTACTAAGCGTTCCTCAGAATCCCGATAGCTATCGGGATTATTAACACCTCTTTCTTTAAAAATCAAGTATTATTTATTAAAAAAAGAGGCACTACAGTGAAAAGTATGGGTAACGCTCTGAGTTGTGCCAAAAAAGAAAAAGCAGGAGGTGCTGTCAAAGCACCTCCTGCTCTTTTTGCGCCTAATTACTAATCACCATCGCCCGATCATCCACCACAATATTATTATAATAGCTAATAAAACTATCCATTTTCAACTTCGGTAAAACCAAATAATTACCTGCCGTACTATCAGGTAAAACTTCCTTTCTATACGACGGATTCAATTGCTTTAATATCGGCACAGGAATATCTAGCGCCTGTGAAATCTGTTCAAAAGACAACTCACTGTAAATGGTTGCCATTTTAGTAAATTTCATAAAATAGTCTGTATCCGACGCTTTCAAACCATGATCTTCATAAAAATTCATGACATAAACAGCACTAGCCAAACGGTCAATATAATGCTGCGTTTGACTTGGAAAATGAGCTTTAATCGTCCAAAAATCTGTTCCATTTCCTGAGCGCATTGCTTTTTGGACACCACCTCCACCACAATTATAAGCTGCGGCTGCTAAAGTCCAATCTCCTAACAATTCATACAGAAAAGATAAATATTTCAAAGCAGCCTGAGTTGACTTATGTGGATCTCTTCGTTCATCAACTTGGCTATTTATCACTAAACCATATCGTCTAGCCGTCGAAGGAATTAATTGCCAAAGACCAACCGCGCCTGCCGAAGATCTAGCATTAGGGTCCATAGCTGATTCTATAATAGTTAGGTATTTTAATTCTTGAGGCATCCCGTAGGCAGCCAAATATCTTTCAATAATTGGAAAATAAATCTGAGAACGGCCGATAATTTGCTGAGTTGTTTTTTTACCTCTAATCAAATAATCGCCAATTGTTCGGTTGACATCTTTAGAAAATCTTAAGTCAAAAACACCTGCTTTTTTGAGTAATCGACTTTCCATTTCTAGAGGCGTCGGAGCAGTTGGGGTATTGTGCAAAAATAAATTGGAATGATTGGCAAAAGCCGTTTGGGCTACTAGCCATAGGCCAATAGTGGTTGTGAAGGTACTAAGTAGTCGATACATGGGTTGAGGGTGTAACTGGTGCGTCGTTCAACAACGTTTTTGTGATGGTAATAGGTTTAGTCTTTATTGTAAATATTGGAAGACAGTCAATAATCAAACAATTGAAAAACAATCATTTGTGTACTATTTTGTAAACACCAATTTTTACTTTTTAGCCTGTTTAACGAATCTCAATAATTTAATTTTGGATATTTTACGACAACTATGAATAATACCTAAAATGGGGTATTTTTCGTATTAGAATAAAACATAATGCCTTACTCCAATTACCTTGCCAATTTTTTTTGGGGTGTTTTTAGAACTGTTCAAGAGGGGTATAAAATGTAGGAAATTACAACAGAAAATAGAAGTCATGCAATAAGTGTCTCGGCTATCTGTGTAATGTCTCGGCTATCTACTTTATTTAATTTTTCAAGAAACTTCGCAAGTATTTTGAAAAGCTATCTTCTAACTATCAAATCCAATTCATCGAAGATTAAAACTTTGGCCAATAAGTTTTAAAACAGTATAGGCAGTCTTTATAGCTGCCATAACCTAATAGCCTCGAAAAAAGCTGCTAGTTACGACTATTTCTATGTTTAAATTATAATTTTCATATATGAAATAAGTGAATTAGTTTCTTTTCGTTGTGAACAGGGATATTTCATCACTCAATAATTCATTTAGTTTTCAGTTGTCAGTTACGCTCCTAATCCGACAACCGATAACTGACAACCGAATTAAGTCTCTAAAAAAATCAATAAATGGCTAATGGCTCAAGTCATAAGTAATTGATAGTTAAATCGAGTGTATTTTTTTCATTAGGCTAGATGAGCAAACACCGTTTGTGAACCGCTTGCGGAAGGGATGCTTTTGAGAATAGCCGTAGCTCTTTGAGAAAAAAATAACGACGCATAATGGAAAAAGACGCCGATTTAACTTGTCAAAAACTTAGGTCTTGAACCACTAAGTAAGTGCCTACTAAGTAACGATTAAAACAACTTCCTCCTAATTATGAAAATACCTCGTCATTATACATGGCGGGGTATTTTATCTTGACAATCAATTCATAGATAAAAACTATCACTACATCATTAATATCAGTTTGGTTTATCAATATAGATTATTGATCTTTACAATCAAAAAGACAGTTTTCATAGATGTTACCTATTAATTTTTTGAAATAATTATCAATAAAATATGGATTTTTTCAATCTGATCAGAACAGGAGATTTAGCTACCATCAAACAGGCGATAGCAAAAGATCAAAGTCTATTAAATAAAAAAGACCCTAGAGGTTTTACCCCATTAGTGATGGCTACCTATAGCGGGCATTATGACGTCACTCAGTACTTTTTAGAAAATGGGGTCGATATAAATGGGCAAGATGGTGCTGGAAATACCGCTTTAATGGGACTTTGTTTTAAAGGAAATTTAGACATCATCCAATTAATGTTGGATCACGGTGCTGGCGTCAATATTCAAAATAAAACTGGAGCAACTGCCCTAATTTTTGCAGCCATGTTTGGACATACTGCCGCCGCAAAAATTTTATTGGAGCATGGTGCAGCCAAGTCTATCAAAGACGCTCAAGGCAATACCGCTTTGGATCATGCCCAACATAAAAGTATAGCAGACATGATAGCAGTGCTTTCGTAAAGCGATTCCTTCAAGTAATCTCTTTTTTTAAATTGGTAGGCTGTGGGAAACAGCCGACCAATAAGCCCATACAAGGCGGTTGTTTCCCACAACCGCCTTGTTTTGAGACTTCTTTAAACCTATAATTAAATTAGGGCTTTACCTGAAAGTAAAACCCTAATCCACCCCAATTCAATCATCCTAAAATGAACCTCAGTCAATTACAATACATCCTAGCGGTCGATAAACATCGCCACTTTGCCAAAGCTGCCAAAGCTTGTTTTGTTACTCAACCTACATTGAGTATGATGATTCATAAGTTGGAGGAAGAATTGGATATCAAAATATTTGACCGTAGTAAAAAACCAGTAACCCCTACAGAAATAGGCGTACAAGTCATCGAGCAAGCCAGAAAAACATTAGTAGAAAGTCGGAAGATAAAAGAAATAGTAGGCAGTTATAAGGATGAAATAGATGGCCAATTAAGACTTGGAGTTATTCCAACTTTAGCCCCTTATCTACTTCCGCTATTTATTCAATCTTTTCTAAAAAAATACCCATTAATTCGACTTAAAATTTCAGAATATACGACAGAAACGATCATTGATAAGTTAGAAAAAGGTGAAATTGACGTTGGTATTTTAGTCACCCCACTCAATCAAAAGTACCTTGTTGAAACTCCACTTTTTTACGAGACTTTTATGATTTATTCTTCTTATCAATACGATAAAGAATATTTATTACCCGAAGATTTAAACCTTCACAATCTTTGGTTATTGGAAGAAGGACATTGTTTTCGATCCCAAATTTTAAATCTTTGTGAACTTAGAAAAAAGGAAGATTTACAATTGGAATATGCCGCAGGCAGCATTGAAACCCTAAGACAACTCGTTGAAAACCAGCAAGGTGTAACAATTTTACCAGAATTATCTACTCGCTATTTATCCACAGAAAATCGTGGAAAACTCATGCCCTTTCAGCCACCTGCACCAGCAAGAGAAGTCAGTTTAGTTACCCATCAAGATTTTGTAAAAAAACGCTTAGTAGAAATTCTTCAAGAGGAGATCATGGCATCTTTGCCAAAGGAAATACTAGAACGGAAGGAATTCGAACGGATAGATATATAGTGGCGTTGGGCAGAGGGCAATGCGCGTAAGGAATCCCTTCGCCCATAGCCCTTTGCCCTCAGCGCATTACCCAGTTACCATCGTATGATAAACTGCTTGTACATCATCATCTTCTTCGATTCTTTCCAACAGTTTTTCTACTTCAGCCACTGCGTCACCAGTAATTGTTTTAGTCATATTTGGAATACGCTCGAATCCAGAAGATACGATTGCTATCCCCATGCCTTCAATAGCTGATTGCAAAGAACCGAAACTACTGAATTCACCGTAAATAATAATTTTGGTCTCTTGGTCTTGTTCCTCTGCATCCGCCTCTTCTACGAATATTTCTTCTGCTCCGTGGTCAATCAATTCTAATTCTAACTCTTCTGGGTCAATATCCCCCTTATTAATTTTAAAATACGATTGGTGGTCGAACATATAACCTACCGAACCTGTTGTCCCCATACTACCATTACACTTGTTGAAATAACTTCTGATATTGGCAACTGTTCGTTGGTTATTATCAGTAGCAGCTTCTACAAAAATAGCGATTCCATGAGGTGCATATCCTTCAAAAGTTACTTCTTTATAATCAGAAGTATCTTTATCTTTCGCCTTTTTGATGGCTCTTTCGATTAAGTCCTTTGGCACATTGGCTGCCTTTGCGTTCTGCATTACAGCTCTCAACTTCGCATTGGTTTCAGGTTCTGGTCCACCTGCCTTAATTGCAATGACAATATCTTTCCCAATTCGACTAAACACCTTGGCCATCTTTGACCAACGCTTCATTTTTCTTTCTTTTCGAAATTCAAACGCTCTACCCATGATTTATCAGTTAATTTTATTTTTTTAATTAATAGACTTATAAATAAGTCTAGTTGAATTTTACCTTACTCCTCAAAATTCGTTGCACAAAAATAATAGAAAAATTAGTAGTTGTAAAGGCTTTATTCTCACAACTTAGAAAGTTGTGTTACTTAAGGTTACTTTCGACTTCCTCGATATAACTCATAATGCGCCAACTGACACTCCAAAGCCCCATTAAATAGAATTTTTTTTGAAGATGGACGTAGCCCCAATTGTTTCATTGCCTTGATATTCGCACTAATGATCCAAGCATCGTAACCATTAAAATTATGCTTTAAAGCATGACCAATATCTTTATAGAATGCATTAACATCCGCTATCTGGAGTCTTTCGTCATAAGGTGGGTTCATAATCATGATCCCTTTATCCCCTAAGCCACTTATCTTCAACAAGTCCCCTCTTTCGACCTCTATTTTACCGTCTAAATTAGCAGCTAAGACATTCATACGAGCCACTTTCATAGCTTTAAAGTCTTTATCGAAACCAACAATTTGATGAGGGAAATCAGTGATTTTAGCATCCGCTTCTTTTTTCACTTCTTCCCAAAGTGGTTTATCAAAATCTTTATAGCGCATAAAACCAAAAGTCTTCCGATTAATTTGAGGTGGAATATTGCGAGCAATCATCGCTGCCTCAATCAAGAATGTACCAGAACCACACATCGGGTCCATAAAATCACAGTCTTTTTTCCAACCAGAACTTAAAATAATTCCTGCCGCCAACACCTCATTAATCGGTGCAGCACCTGTTGCTGTCCGATAGCCCCGTCGATTTAATGTATCTCCTGAGACATCCCAAGACAGCGTACAAACATTATCATAACTCAAATGTACATTCAGCCTATGATCTGGATTATCTCGATCTACACTCAATCTCAGTCCATTATATTTACTTCTGAATTGATCTACAATTGCATCTTTGGTCTTGAGTGCCAAGTATTTAGAGTGGGTAATATATTTGGAACTAGTAGTCCCGTTTATTGCAAAAGTATCATCTAAGGTCATGATCTCTGTCCAATCGACCTCTCTTATTTTTTTGTATAAATGGTTTTCGTGCTTTGTTTTGAAAGTATGAAAAGGCAGAAAAATCCGTAAAGCGGTGCGCAATTCGTAAATGCACCGATAAGTGAGTCTTTTATCGCCGTCAAAAGTTACTGCCCGTTTGTGCAGTTTAATATTTTCACCACCTAATGCGGTAATCTCTTTCGCTAATATTTCTTCTAAACCTGAAAAGGTCGTTGCGGTTATTTGCATAAATGTTGTTGTATGATATGCGCAAAACTACATAATCATAAAGGAAAGATTCGAAAAAACGTTAAATTATTATATAATCTTCTTCAAAAAATTGTACTTTGTAACTGGTATTTCACCATCAACATACTATGAACCAAGAAAAAGACTACATCGAATATGATGAATCTGGCAACCCTGAATTAGCTACATGGAGAAAAGAAAAGCTAAAAAAGGAATTGAAAGATTTAGACAATGCAGAACAATATGCACTTATTGTAATGAAAGATGGTGTTTATCCTTGCTATAATTGTAAAAATGACAAAATTTATTTGAAGAAAGGAGAAGTTTGGCGTTATGGAGTTACAATCAAAACTCAAAAAGGAAGATATAAAAGTGGATTACCAGAAAAAGGATTAATGTATGTCATTCAATTCAGAGGAACCATTAGAGACTGTCTAGTAGAAGAGAAAATAAAAATTTATAATTACCCTTTACTTCCTGAAAATTTAAATCGAAAGGAAAAAATTATTCGCCCTCCAGGAAACAAAGTAGATAGATAAAATTGTTATAAAATTATGGATACCAATCAATCAATACATTTTGGAAGTATTTGCTGGGAGAAAGACCAGAACCTGTTCTTACAAGTTCTTGAAATCGAGGATTTCCTATTGAAAAATATTGATTTGTCTACCTACGGAGATGGGCTAAAAAAAATAGTTTTTGTCCCAATGGGCGTAGCAAAAGACGACCCTATACACAAAGAAAAGGCTCAGTATAGCTCAAGAAGTAAAAAATTAGAAATTCATAAACATTTGTCTATTGAAAATTTTGATAAAATAACTGAAAAGGAATTCTTGAAAAATACTGCACAAGCATTTTATAATGCCATTCAAATTATTAAAAAGCGTTCTATTAAAAATTTCGATACCAATGGATTCCTTAAAGCTATTGAATCACTTTTCATCAAGAAAGGATGGCTGTTAGCAAAGGAATTAGCCTAGCGTTGATTTTCGCTTACTTCCATCCAAGCCACCCCGGACCACGCACTACTCGACCGCCAAATTCGCCAGTAGCTTCACCATCTTCCAAGACCTGTACTCCATTCACAAAAACATGCTCCACCCCTTCAGCATATTGGTGTGGGTTTTCGAAAGTTGCCTTATCCTGAACCTTCGCAGGATCAAATATAACCACATCGGCATAATAGCCCTGTTTCAACCAACCTCTATTTCTAATCTTCAAATGCTCAGCAGGCAAAGAGGTCAATTTCTTAACTGCTTCTTGCAAACTAATTACCTGTTCGTCCCGAACATATTTCCCAAGTAGCCGAGCCACATTCCCATAAGCCCTTGGGTGTGTACTAGACTTGATAAAGACGCCTTCACTAGCCAATGCGCCTGCATCTGATCCAAACGTTATATAGGGCAGTTTCAGTTGTTTTTTAATATTCTCTTCTGACATTAAAAAGTAGACCGTCCCTACTCTACTTCCGTCTTCTATGACTAAATCCATCATGGTATCCTCAGGGTCTGTTCCACGCATTTTTGACACTTCTCCTAGCGTTTTTCCCGTATATTTTCGTAAGCTATCGCTTTTAAACCCAACTAATAGTAAATTTTCAGGTGTGCCAGCAGAAGCATATAAGTTCTCCCAATCGGTAGCATCTACCTTCATTTCAGCTTTGACTTTTGCACGAATTGCTGGGTCTTTCAAACGATTTGCCCAAGCATCATAGCCACCTTCCTGTACCCACGGTGGCATGGCAGCATCTAGGCCAGTTGCACCAGCTACATAGTTATACATATTCGTCGTCACATCCAAACCAGCTTGTTGGGCACTATCAATCTTAGCAATCATCAAATCCATTTTAGACCAATTGCTTTTTCCTGCCGCTTTCATGTGATAGATCTCTGCACCTATTTTTGCCTTCGTCGCTATTTCCAATACCTCATCAATTGCAGACAATATTTTATTGCCTTCACTTCTCATGTGCGTAATGTATCGCCCACCATATTCTCCTGCCACACTACACAATGCAACCAATTCGTCCGTTTTAGCATAAAATGCAGGCGCGTAAATAAGAGAAGAACCTACCCCCATCGCTCCTTCTTCCATCGCTTGGCGAACTAGTGCTTGCATTTTTTGAAGTTCTTCTGCTGTCGGTGGTCTATCTTCATAACCAATTTCATGGATTCTAGCCGTCGTTGCTCCCATGAAAGAAGCAACATTCGGTGCGACGCCTTTTTTTTCTAAAAATTCTAAATATTCGCCCAAGGTCGTCCATGGAATATCATATTTAATGTCTCCTTGACTTTTCAACTCTGCGGCTTTCATTTCTTCGTTGATTGGTCCCATTGACCAACCTTCGCCCATCACTTCTAAGGTTACTCCTTGTTTGATATCACTCATGCCTCTTCCATCTTCGATCAAACTTTCAGTTGCCCAACTCAACATATTGATAAA
>CALDTJ010000293.1 GCA_937924145.1 uncultured Saprospiraceae bacterium | reverse complement strand
GTTATTATAATGAAAGAAGTCCCCATAAATTTCTTTTAATTTCTCTTGATTGAGCTGTCTTGCATACTCATCTCCAAACCTTAAGGCATACAACTGATTGGATACTCTATAATTAAATACTTGGATGTATTTGTCTTTATTTTCGGCTAAGAATTCATGGATTTTAAGACCTGATGCTTGATTACTCGATAATTCTGCCCGCATCTTACTCCAGTTATAATACCCATTTACCAAAAATAAGAATGGAATGAGATAAATAAGCCCATTTAAGAAAGGCTTATATCTATTTTCCGATAATGATTTATTTTGAAAAGCTAATTGGCTAATTAATAAAAAAGGTAATAAACAAATCAGGGATAGAAAATATCGACTTCCCATATAATGCCTAGAAACGATGACGATTTGAATGACATAGGAAAGGTATAGAGCGAGCGTAATCCTAAAGCTATAGTTGTGTAATAGTTGTTTTAATTTGAAATTATTATTTTTTAAAATAAAAAATAATAACCCAGTAAAAATTATTAGCGAAATAAAAATAGCTGGATTGGATAAAAGAATAGCTTTTATGGCGAACCCTAATCCGAAATTATGCCCATATCCAGCCGAACGATTAGAAATTTCTACCCAAAATTTTAAGGTAAAAAAGAAACGGAAGATAATTGGGCTAATACTCAAAATAAAAGTCCCAACTGCGACCACCAAAAATTTGATATTCTCTCGAATATTATAAATTAAAATGATGGGGATTAACCAAAAAACTAAAAAGGGAAATTTAGCAGATAAACCAACACCACAAAGTATGCCCATAAATAGGGCATTATAAGAAATAGTTAGCTTTTTTTGATTTAGGGCTAAGGTGACCTTTTTTTGATCCCATTTTTTGAAACCAGACAGTAATACGTAAGCTAAGAATAGAAAATTAACCGTAAATAAGGCTGGTTCTGCGGAGAGGTTCCCTATGACATCTTGCACAAATATTTCGGAATAAAACGGCAAGAAAAGTATTAACAATGCGAAGAGCAAATTTTTAGTGTATTTAAAAACCAACCAAACTACCACTAACAATAAAAGGATGTTCAATATTGAAAAAGTCGCATTTATACCTGTGATATACAATTCTGGATTATTTAATACATCCATTTGCATACCTTCCACTAAAGTGTAGTTAAAACCTACTGTAATATATCGAATAAGGTATTGTACGATAATAACTATAGCACCCAGCATATACATAGGCATACCTGGGTGGAGGCTTTGATAGCCTAATCCTCCATTATAGAATGCCATATTCAAGGAATTCATCAAATATCCGTAGGAAGGATCAGAGTTATACCCTAACCAGAATGCTCCCCTTTGGTTTAGTACATCTATCCTTAAAAAATATAAGGCTATGACAACTAATAAACTAAGAAGAAGTAATGCTATTTTTTTTTGAAAATCTTTGTTCATTAATCTTTTAGCAATGAATAAGACACGATAAAAAACAAAATTGGAAATTAGCTCTTTGCTAAAACTAAACGGCTAAGGCTATTGCATCTATAGATCCATTTTTTGGAATCAGACTATTATAATTTGCCTGAGTTATTTCTTTACTCTTCGTTTCATTATACAACTTATAACCACAATCCTTAAAGAAAGCCTCGAATTCAGCAAATTGGATGCCTCTTTCTTTCATCACATAAGTACTTAACTCTAAAACAATAGCAGGTTTGAACTTTTTAATCGTTCTTTCTGCCCCTTTCAGAATTTCTAACTCATGCCCATCTGTATCAATTTTGATAATATTTACTTTATCTAATTGGTTCCCTTCGCAGTATTGATCCAATGTAAAGGCAGGTACGCCTTTTGTATCCATTGCCGTTCCACCATGAATATCATGAATATCGCCACTTCCATTTTTGTTTTTGGTAATTTGCCAAGAACTGTAAGCTGTTAAATCCGCATTCTCTACTTCCTTAGAAGAAATAAAGCAATGGTTCAGTTTGATAATTGACTGTAAATCAGGATTTAAACTAAGATTTCTTTTAAACTTGGTCAGCGCATAATGAGTTGGTTCAAAAGCATGTACTTGACCGTTTGGCACACGTTTGGCAAAAAACAGAGACATTAAACCGATATTTCCGCCTACATCCAACACCACACCATCTTTGGGTAAGGCAAAATGTGGGGAATTAAAGACATGTTGTTGGAAACTACCGAATAAGAATAAATGTAAATCTATCCCTTCCTTCAAGTCAATTTCAAAGTTGATATCGTTCCTATTGATAGTTTGAATATCTTCTCTGACAAAGACTTTGGTTAGATGATATAAAACCTTTGCGATCTTTAATTTTGTAGGAGTAGAAAGTTGTATCATTTTATTATTGATTGTTCTTTGCTGCGATTATAATTTCTGTTTACTTATTTACCTATTGTTGGAGGGATAGTTCCAAATTAGGTCGTGAATTTTATACAGAACCCCTATAAGGTTGTTTTTTACAGTAGCGTACGGTTATTCTAGTTTCTAATATAAACGTCAACATTTTCACTTTTTGAAAGAAAAGTATAGTCATTTT
>CALDTJ010000292.1 GCA_937924145.1 uncultured Saprospiraceae bacterium | reverse complement strand
TTGAACATTAAAATTCTTATTATTCAAGCCTTTCAGGCTTGTCGAACGCCCTATTTATTCATTTCCCCCGATTTCATCGGGGGCTATTCGTATTGAATGCTCTTCGGAATTCATATTTGGAACTTATGGGGTGTCGGTAGACTTTGAAAGTATCAGATACGTGAGCCTACAAATTCTTCATTTCCAAATAAATAGCCAAGTGGTCACTGTAGCCGCCAAAATATTGATCTCCGCTGTAAGTTCGATCAGGTCTAGGACCATCCGTTGGGTGATCGAATAAGACTTTTGCATCATTGTAGACATCATAACCAACGACCTTCATTTTTCCAGTATCATCCAACAATTGACCAGAAATAACTGCTTGGTCAATCATTTGCCAATTCCCATCCCAAAAATAACTACCTCTTCCCGCTTGCAGTACAGGTACCGTACAATTGTAGATTTGATTATCTAAAGTAGTTGGCTTTTCTGGATTAGCCTGCAATACGTCTAGCATACTTGGGTTGAATGGTTCATCATTAAAATCTCCCATAGCAATTATATTTGCACCAGCATCTACAGCCAAAATATCATCAATCGCTTGTCTTAAAATAGATGCTGCGTATTCTCTCTTTCCACTAGTGGCTGCTACTCCACCACTTCTCGAAGGCCAATGATTTACAAAAACGTAGACTTCTTCGCCTAAATAGCTACCTTTTACCTGCAAAATATCTCTGGTCGTACTAAATTGAGAGACACTGGATGGCAATACTATTTCAATTGCCTCTGATTCTAAAATCGTAAATTCTGCTTCTTTATAAATTAATGCCACATCTATTCCACGAAAATCTGGTGAATCAAAGTGGACAATCTTATAATTCTGGTCTTTTAACAAATCTGTTTGTACTAAATCCTCTAGCACCGCTTGGTTTTCTACCTCAGCAAAACCCATCAACATTGGGAATTCAATACCTTCCATCACTACCCCAATCTTGTTCAACTTATCTTGATAGCGTTCACCTGTCCACTGTTTGGAAGAAGATGGTAAAAACTCATCATCTTTCTCATTTGCCAAATCATCCTCCGTATCAAATAAGTTTTCGACATTGTAGAAACCAATTCTAAAATCGCTATCAACTAGTCCCACAGGTTCTGGATCGGGAGTGGGAGGTGTGACAACTGGAGGAGTTGGTGTGACGGTAGGCGTTTCTTCTTTTTCACAACTTGAAAAAATCAATAAGCCAAACAAACAGCACAATAAAGATAGGTGTAGATGCTTCATAATTATAAGAGATGGTATTTTCTTTAGAATAAGCGTTCCGCCCGAGAAAAAAACTTGGGGGGTAACCCGATTATTAGGTAAGTGGGAATTTTATCTCACTTCCTAAACTAACAAATTTAATAATTAATTATATTGAAAAAGATATAAGTTAATTTTTGTCTATAATTAGCCAATATAGCGAAAAATAGGTTGTACGGATTTTAGAAGTTGGTGCTTTTATAGCACCTTCTTCTTTTTACTTTTACTTTATGAGCTTTATTTAAAGAAAGCGATGCTATTAAAGCATCGCTTTCTGCTGCCTAAAATATTTGAATAGTAGTTGCACCATAAAAGTATGAGAAACGAAAATTAAAGGGATAAAGGTAGTTAATACCGCAAATAATCGTGCATCCAACGTCTGCACATTCGCTACAAACTGGGGAACATCATATAAGGTAGCAATCAACAAATCTAATAAACCGACCACATTTAATAAGACCACAAAAATCATTGCCCCCTTCCATTTTTTATGCAAAAAAAACAGCGAAAGCATACTCAAAATAGAACAAGCCACATCAAATAAAGTCAACCTCAGCACGTCATTGAAAGGTAAGATTTCTCCAATCGAAGTCAACCCGGGAATCATTAGAGAAATCGAAATATATCTAAAAAGATGAATACAGATAAAAGGCATAATGATCTTCTCAATCGGCCAAGACTTGAAGTTTTCTAAAAAAACAGTCGCAATCAAAAACCGCCAACTGATTGTTCCAAAAATAAAAGAAAGTGGCACCAACATGCCATAATTAAACTCCATAGTATATGTCACTATTTGAATTAAAATTAAGGTTTTTAGTATTTTTATACTAAAAATAATAAAGAACCCCAAAATTATAATTATTTTAGCCGCAACTTATCATTTACTAATTAAATATTTAGAAATAACATGAGATTAAAAGATAAAGTAGCCATCGTGACAGGTGGTTCAAGAGGAATTGGCGAAGCAATCTGTGAATTATTTGCTAGAGAAGGTGCAACAGTTTATATCTGGGACTTATTAGACGAAGGAGAAATTGTAGCAGAACAGATCATGGCTAAAGGTGGTAAAGCAAAATTCACTAAAATATCTATCACCGACCGACCTGCAATTGAGGCAGAAATGGCAAAAATCCATGAAGAAAATGGAAAGATTGATATTTTAGTTAACAACGCAGGTATCACGAAAGATAAGACCTTAACAAAAATGAGCGACGATGACTGGGATGCAGTGATCAATGTGAATTTGAAAGGGGTCTTTTTATGTACTAGAGCAGTCGTTCCTTACATGAAAGCACAAAATTCTGGTCGTATTATTTGTGCCGCTTCTAACGTAGGAATTAGAGGTAATTTTGGACAAACCAACTACGTAGCGACTAAAGCAGGAGTAATTGGTATGTGCAAAACTTGGGCATTGGAATTAGGAAAGTATGGCATCACAGCCAACAGTATTGCCCCTGGTTATACTCAAACTCCAATGACAGAAAAAATACCTGACGCCATTGCTGACCAAGCCATCAAGTTTATTCCTTTAAGATTCAAAGCAGACCCTATTGATATTGCTTACGGTTATTTATACTTGGCATCTGATGAGGCTCGGTATGTAACTGGGGTATGTTTGCCAATTGATGGAGGAACTTCTAGATAATCAGGGGTATCGGGTATCAGGTATCAGGTTCAAGGTCAGATGTTGACAACGTGACGCCAGTATATGTATATGGCGATGTCAACATCTAGCCTAGCACCTGAAACCCGATACCTAAAACCTTTTTTATAAACAAAAAAAACAACAATCATGGAATTTGAAAATTTAGCCGCACTTAAGGCACATAAAGGAAAATCATTAGGAACTTCAGAATGGATGACCGTTTCACAGGAAATGGTGAACGATTTTGCCAAAGCTACTTTGGACTTTCAATGGATTCATATTGATGTAGAAAAAGCAAAAAAAGAATCTCCATTTGGTGGGCCAATTGCTCACGGTTTTATGTCTTTGTCTTTATTACCAAGACTTTTAGAAGATGTTTCTACGGTAAAAAGTGCTAAGATGGGCGTTAATTATGGTCTGAATAAGGTACGTTTTGCACATCCTGTTCCTTGTGGGGCTAGAGTTCGCGCACACGTCACTTTAGCTGATTGTGAGGACTATGGCGATAATGGCGTAAAGTCAACTTGGAAGGCAACAATTGAAATTGAGGGGGTTGAAAAACCAGCTTGTATAGCGGAGTTTTTGTCTTTGGCTTTTGAGTAATTTTACTAAGAAATAGCATATAGAGAAATATAACACGGAAATTTTATAACACTGAATCAGACGTTGATAAGTACTTAGTAGATTTTATTTTAATAAAAGTCAACATCCAGTTCAGTGTTACTATTTTCCGTGTTATAACCAGTCTTCGTTATTTACTGAAAATTGGCAAATAGACTTATTCAGAATAAAATCTATGCTTCCTTAAGTGAAAATCGTCGGACATTTACTTCGGCTGCCATTTCTTTTCCTTCAGTAAGCATCAAAACTAACTCTTGTGCCCAGTATGGTGCGATGGAAGTTCCTTTAGTTCCTAAACCATTGAAAATGGCAACAGCAGGATATTCGGGATGCAAACCAACTGCAGGTCGGCGATCTTTCAATACAGGGCGTACTGCCGCCAAATGGTTGACTATTTCATAATCGACCTTCAAAATGCTTTTCAATTGCTCTTCTAAAAATGCTCTTCCAACCTCCGTCGGATCATCTGTCAAGTCGTCCCATTCATAATTAGAACCAAACCAAAAAAGGTCATTTTCTAAAGGTACAATGAAGTAATGTTTCTTGATAATATCAGTCGTTTTTAATTTTGGAATGCGTAAAATTAAGGCCTCGCCTTTAGCTGATTCGTATGGTAAGTGTGAAAAATAAGGATTAACAGCCGCTTTATATCCTTCACAAAAAATGACTTTTTGAGCGATTATATTTTTGTAAACAACGTGATCTTTTTCTATTTTAAGTGACTCATAATCAAACTGTTCTGAAACCAAACACTCTTTTTCAATCAAGTGGATTTTATACTGATTAATTACTTTTCCTAAATCCACTTTTGCCCCTACGACCGTTCCGAATCCAGCCGTATCATTAATTAAGTCCGCTAAATAAGCACCATCTTTTTCTTTTTTCAAAAAATGGTCATAGCCCTCCCAAGTCGTTTTAGACAACCAATTATTCCCTTCTGCATTATTCGCAAAAAAACGGATAATGTCCATGTCTTGCCAAGCATCAATACCAAATTCTTTTTCAAAATCT
>CALDTJ010000291.1 GCA_937924145.1 uncultured Saprospiraceae bacterium | reverse complement strand
ATATTAATATACCAAAGCAACTGAAAAAGAACTAATGAAAATTAGAATCGTGGGACTCTTATTTCTAGTAGTCGGCATTTACGCTTGTCTAGAACTCCAAAAAGATATTCAACCCTTATCCAAAAGTTGGGAATTTGCGATTCCCCATCAAGAAATACCAGAAGGCTTGACTGCTATGAATGCTGCCTATTGTGCGACCTGCCATCGAGATCATTACGAAGAATGGAAATTGTCTACGCACGCTCATGCATGGACCGATTTACAATTTCAAGCAGAGATTAAAAAGGAATCAAGCCCTTTTATGTGTATCAATTGCCATATTCCACTCCAAAATCAGCAGGAATATATTGTCACAGGTTTAGTGGATGGTGACATTTACCAACCAGTCAAAGAAGAAAATCCACATTTTGATTACGAATTACAGCAAGAGGGTATTACTTGTGCGAGTTGTCATGTTCGAGATGGTGCGATTATCGGCAGTATAGGTTCGGACAAAGCACCGCATAAAGTCATCAAAGATCCAGCATTTTTATCCGAAACATTATGTATCGGATGCCATAATGCCTCTGCGGAGTTGACGACTACCTTGGTCTGTACCTTTGAGACAGGAGATGAGTGGAAAGCAGGCCCTTATTTTGAAAAAGAAAATTGTATTAGTTGTCACATGGAAGAGGTCGAACGTCCGCTGGTGGCTGGTTACGAACCAAGAGTTAGTCATCGACATTTTTTTGCAGGATCGGGTATTCCAAAATTTGATACAGTGGTTACCAAAATGTTGTCGGGTTATGCCTATTATCCGCAAGCACCTAAGGACACTTATCAACTAACAGATTCCATTGCCTATCAACTGAATATCAAAAACGAATATGCAGGTCACCGAGTCCCAACGGGTGATCCAGAACGGTATTTCCTAATTAATTTTGCTTTGATTAATGAGGTAGGAGATACTTTGGCCGCTCAAACGGGCCGAATAGGAGAGAAGTGGGAATGGTACCCCGTAGCGAAAAAAATATCGGATAATAATTTGTATCCAAATGAAGAAAGGCCTTTTAAATTTAGGTATCAACCGACCAAAAAGGAGAAACTTCGATTAGATGTCAAAGTGACTAAACACCGATTGGATGAAAAATCTGCGGATTATAATAAATTGGGGAGTAATTATCCTTTGTTTATTGAGGTCTATGAGGAGAGTTATCCGATTGAGGTGATGTGATAACTATACCCTTGTATAATTTGTCTAGATCCGTTGTCCTTCATTAATCCGTTGTATATTTTTTTAGACAACGGATTAATGAAGGACAACGGATTTAGGTGTTGAACTAGATTCACTACTTCAATTCTTCCATTAGCCGACCACTCAATTGCAAAAGGCTAATTTCAATAAATTTAGCGTCATATTTTGCAGAATTCAGATTAGTAGCCGCATTTAAAAGATTCAATTGAGCTTGTCGAAATTCTACAGAAGAGACTTGTCCTATTTTAAATTGCTCCTCCGTTCTTTGGAAGTTTAATTGACTGGTTGCCAAATTTTGTTCTTCTGCACGTAGAATAAAGAGGGCATTTTGATAATTATCCCAAGCATTCGTAACGTCTCTTTCTAGTTGTTGGGCGATTTGTTCTTTTTGTACCATTTGCGTTTCAATCCCAATTCGTACATTTTCTTTCTGCATTTTTCTCCGTCCGCCGTCGTATATATTCCAACCGAGAGTTAGACCAGCCGATAAACCACGACTATTCGATTGCCTTATAAAAGACCCAGCAGCATTATTCGAGTAATTGAAAACGTAACTAGCATTGGCCCCCAAAGTTGGCTTTTTAGTCGATTCAATAATGTCAATATCCATAGCAGATATTTCCAAATTTTGATTAACCACCTCTATCAGCACATTATTCGCTTTAGCATCGCTAATCAATTGAGGTAAACTCAAATTCGTATCGTAAGTAACGACTGTGTCCACTTCAAAAGTTGTATTGACCGATCTTCCCATTGCCACATTCAAATTCCTTTTAGCATTCGCCAATTGGTTTTTTAAATTCAACAAATTGATAGAATCTCTTTGGATATCCACTTCTGCATTCAGTACATTCAATCGAATGCCTTGCCCATAGTCATATTGGTATTGCGCTCGTTGCAATCTTTGTTTGGATAACCCGATGGTCTGCTCCAAAACATTGGAATTTTGCATCAGTTGAGCGACTTGATAATAATTATTGAAGACTACTAATAAATTATTTTCGATGGTTTGTTTCAATTGCAAATCTTGCAGGTCAACGATTTCTTCTAACTGTTTGACCGTTAAATCTCTAGTCTTGTCAATCAATTGATAATTCGCTTGTACATTGGCATTCGACCCCCAGTTAAAGGCATTACTTGTGGAGTTTTCTTGACCAGAGTTTAAAGTTTGAGAGCCACCACCTAAACGAGAGTTCAATCCTGCATTGGCATTTACCGTTGGCAAATACCCATTGAGTTCTCGACTCGTATTGTTTTGGGCTAAGGCTACATTATTTTCGGCGACTTTTATATCGTAGTTATTAGCTAAGGTGATTTCGATGGCTTGTGTTTTGGTTAAAATATTCTGACCAAAACTATTATTCATTATAAAAATTATAAATAATAGACTTATTCCGTTTTTAAACATGATTTTTTTCTTTCTAAAAATAAATTTTAATTGACTTGCTTGAATTAGTAGGATCACAATAACACCGTATGAAATTTAGAGGAAAAACGATAAAAGTGGATATTTCCATAATTTTGAGGGAGTTGAATTTGTGAGTCGTATTCAACTCTTTCAGAGTTGTTAGTAATGTGTTTACCTGTGCTATATTCACCGCATTTCATACGGTGTTATTCAAGTTCAATCACTTCGTGATTTAGGATAGTTTCTCAACTCTCACCTGCTCACTTCTCACTTTCTCACCTCTCTAATAAACCTCTTCCAATTCTTTTTCTTCTATTTTTTGCTCAATAACGGCACGTTCAATGTCTCTTCTAGCTGGTCTATTACCCGTAAAAAGCCAAATCCTACCACGTTTGATACTATTACTGAGGTACAAAAGAATCGGCAATAAAAATAGGGTCAATACCGTCGCATAGGCAATACCATAAGAAATAGTAATCGCCATTGGGATCAGAAACTTGGCACTTCTCGCTGTTTCAAAAATCAAAGGCATCAAACCTGCGACAGTTGTAACAGAAGTCAAAAAGATGGCTCTAAATCTTGATCTACCTGCCTCGTACAAAGCCTCTTTGAAAGGCATACCATCTTGGAGGTAAACATTAAATTTACTCACTAATACCAATCCATCATTGACCAAAATACCGATCAAAGCAATGATCCCTAAAGTAGACAACATACTCAACGGATAGCTGTGTAACCAATGCCCCCAAGCGACACCAACCGTCGCAAAAATGGGTAGAATCAATAAAAGCAGTGGTTGACTGTAAGATCTAAAAGAAAAAGCAATAATGGCGTACATTAAGAAAAAGACGACGGGCAAAATCGCTTTGAACGACCGACCAATTTTAGCAGTTTCTCTACTTTGTCCGTCATAAAGTGGTACGACAGAAGGATAGCGAGCTAAAATCTCTGGCATGATTTCATTTTGAATATTCGCCATGATCTCTACAGAACTATCATCCGAATCTTTCAAGTCAGATTCTACTTTTATTTCTCTGGTACCATTGAGGTGATTGATCGCTACTTCTCCTCTTTCAATGGAATATTCAGCAATCTCAGAAAGTGGCACTCGATCTCTCGACGGTGTGACAATCCGCATATCATCCAAGTTTTTGATAGACCCTCTTTCGGCTCGGTCATAGCGCACCCAAACCCTAATTTCGTCTCTTCCTCTTTGGAATCTTTGTACGGATTGACCGAAGAAACCCGCTCTTACTTGTGCCATGACGCTATTTAGGTCTAGTCCTAAGAGGTAGGCGTTTTCTTTTAGTTTTAATTCTATTTCTTTGATTCCCGCAGGATCATTATCCGTGATATCTTTTAGTCTTGGATTCTCTT
Source organism: uncultured Saprospiraceae bacterium (assembly GCA_937924145.1). Taxonomy (GTDB): domain Bacteria; phylum Bacteroidota; class Bacteroidia; order Chitinophagales; family Saprospiraceae; genus JAFMDF01. Next base: position 3,692 of record CALDTJ010000291.1, on the reverse strand, counting down.
TGAACGCCTCTTTTAAGGCAATTTTTGCGCCTTTTAACTCTTGAATATTGCTACCTGTCAGAGAAACAGATACGGGTTGTCCACCAAAATTACGCCCTGCTCCATAGGTTAGACTTTCTGTTCCATAAACAGGACCTACTTTTTCTTCAATGGCATTGGCGATGATGTTAGAGGCAAAATCTCTTTCTTGTCCTACTAATAGATTGACCGTTAAAGTAGCATTAGAGATACCTGGGCCAATTCTTCTGACCATATTTCGAATGACGGACTTTCCGCCTGACTGTTTTTCTTTAAAATCTTCATTGACAATTTCTGCGGCTTGTTCTATTTTTTCCATCAATTCGACGGTGATATCTTCACTTGTACCCTCGGGCATACTCAAAGCAATTGTGATTCGATCACTAGAAAATGGAGGAAAATACGATACGCCAATCACGCCACCTTGAATAGCTCCAATCGTCATGATTAACAAGGCTAAAGGAATACAAAAGGCAAAAAGTCGGTTATCAAGTGTAAATCTTAGGGCAGGAGAGTAGACTTTGTCTCTTACCCAGTTAATACCTTGGTCTGCATATTTATTGAGAATAAAACTCTGCCCATCTTTTTTCATCGCATTAGAATGCGCAATATGAGAAGGTAAGAAAATCAATGCCTCAATTAATGAAAATAATAAAGTAATCACTACGACTACTGCTACTTCATAAAAGAAATCACCAAATCGACCATCCAAAAAGAAGAAGGCAGAAAAGGCTACTACGGTAGTCAAAATAGCCGAGATAATTGCTGTTCCCACTTCCATGGTGCCATCAATAGCTGCTCGGACGGGAGATTTACCCATCTCAAAATGGGCATAAATATTCTCACCGATGACGATTCCATCATCTACCAAAATTCCAATCACTAAGATCATTCCGAAGAGCGACATGAAATTCAGTGTAATAAAACCTGGGACAATGATGAACATTCCCATAAAAGATACAGGAATACCAAAGGCTACCCAAAATGCCAAACTAGGCTTGAGAAAAAGAGACAATAAAATCAATACTAGAAAAATACCAAGCAATCCACTTTCACTTAAAATTCGCGAACGTTCTCGTAAATCGACGGATCTATCAGCGGTGACAAATAATTGAACATTGTCTCGCTGTTCGTTGAATTTTTCGGTGTAGGCTCGCATCATGTCCGATGCGCCAATATATTCTTCGTCGTTGGTAGTTTGTACTCTAATTTGTACGGCAGGATTACCGTTATAGTAAATTCTGTCGGGGTTTTCTGACCATTTATCGCTGACCGTAGCTACATCTTTTAGGCGGATGATATTTCCACTAGGATCTGCTCGAATAACGATAAAATCTAACTCATCACCATAGTAGGCTCGATTGGTCGCACGGATTAAATAATCTTCTTCGTCTGTTTTAATGTTTCCACCTGTTGCTAAAATATTGGCACTGGCAACTGCTCTAGATACTTCTGTAAAAGTTAAGTTTTTGGCCCTTAAATCATTCTCTCTAACCGCAATTTCTATTTCTTCTTGTGGAAATCCAGTAATTTCAACTTGAGAAATGCCGTCCATATTTCTAATGTCATCTTCTACCTGATAGGCCATATTTTTTAAGGCTTTCAATGGGATATTATCTCCACTTAATGCCAAAGAAATCACCTCATTCAGTCGTTCTCTTTTGGCAATAACGGGCGGTTCCATATCGACGGGAAAGGAAGGCACTCGATCTACTGCATTTTTAACTTCCTGCAACATCTCATTGATGTCATACTCCTCAAGGGTCTCAACGGTAATGGTCGCTGAGTTTTCCGAAGATTTGGAAGTTATTCGGTCAATTCCAACGATCCCTTTCAAATTATCTTCAATTTTCAAGACGATTCCTTCCTCCATTTCCGCAGGAGAGGCACCAGGATAACTGACATTGATTGAAATAATCGTATTAGGAAGTTGTGGATAGAGGGAAAAATTCATTCTAGTTAGTCCACCTAAACCGAAGACGATTATGGCAACAAGAGAGACATTCACCGCAACGGGGAATTTTATAAAATAAGCTAAAATATTACGCATAGTAGGACTTTTGAAAATGTTGAGAACAGTTTAGGCGGTATTATTTAGGTTGTCAAGTTGTCGTGTTATCATGTTGTGGTTGAAAACATGATAACATGTTAATAAGAAAACAAGACAACAAATTCTACTCCCGCATAGCAGTCGCCTTATCCTTAAATACTTTCACTGGCATACCTTTGAAAGCACCAGGAATAGCCTTAGCTAGAATAAGTGTACCATCGGCTAAGCCTTTAATTACTGCCGTGTTTTCTTTGAAATAGACAGGTTCTACGTTGATCAAATCCAAAGTAGAATCTCTAACTATAAACACTTTTTCGTTTTCTACTAATAGTTTTCTGCTGATTTCAAAAGTATTTTGTTCTTCCTTAGCGGTGATGCTTGCCTCCATATACATGCCTGCTTTGAGATCATTACCTCGGACTTGAATAAAGGTAGGAATGGTTTGAGAGGCAGGATCAACGATACTGTTCACTCTGATGACTTTACCCGTCCATTTTTTGGTATTTTCAGTATTGTGTAACTGTACTGTTTTGCCTACACCCAACAAATCGCCATAAGCTGTATTTACTGCTACTTCCAACTCATAATTGTTTCGGTCGATAAAAGTGCCCAATTTTTGTCCAGGTCGAATCAAAGCCCCAGGGTTAGCCAATGCCTCGATTAATACACCTGAAAAAGGCGCGTAGATCGTATAATTTTGTAATTGAGTTTCTAGATTTTGTACATTATAAAAGGCAGTGTAGATATTTCTGCCCGATAGGAATAGCTTTTCTTTTTCGCTTTCTGGTTTAGGTAGATCTTTTAAAGGGCGGTTGACATCAAACTCTGTGACGTATTGATCCCATTTACCAATCGCATCTGGATAATCTAACCGCAAATCAGGAATTAAGAGTACTAATTGATTGTAAAAACTACTTTTTTGAGCCTTCAATCCGATAATCTCTTCTTTTTTATCTAATTCTAGTAATACTTCTCCTTTTTTATAATAAGTACCAGGTTTGAATGCTCGGCTGCTAGACTTAAAGATTCCTTGCACTTCGGCATAAATATCTACTTGGTTCTTAGATGCCAAATTACCAGAGGTCGTAATGTTGATCGGAGTACTTGAATTAACAACGGTTTGTACAAATGCACCTGTTACTATTTTCTTTTCCTTCCTAGGTTTGTAAGCCTTTTTATTAGCCACTGTTTGCTTGGCTACATAAACAGAGCCTGCTACTAATAAAATACCTAAAATCGCCAAAATAATTTTCCTTACCATGATTATAATTTCAATAAGTCGGATGAATAAAAGGCGTAGTTAATGCCCTAGTGGTTCAAGTCATAAGTAATTGATAGTTAAATCGAGTGTATTTTTTCGTTAGGCTAGGCATTTCTTTTGAGAATAGCCGTAGCTCTTTAAGAAAAAAATAACGACGCATAACGGAAAAAGACGCCGATTTAACTTGTCAAGAACTTATGTCTTGAACCAATAGATACTGCTATTGTTACAAAATTTCTAAATCCAAATCTTTAATAACCTTGTAGGTGTCACTCAATTTAATAGAATAAGTTCCAGACCTATTAGGCAAATTAAGCGTATGATTCAATCTTGCACCTCTAGGGCCATTGATCGTACCTTCCT
>CALDTJ010000290.1 GCA_937924145.1 uncultured Saprospiraceae bacterium | reverse complement strand
CTAAGGAATAGTTCAATAATAAATTTACATTCTTCTACTTGTTCTTTTTCCCTTCTGCTGCGTTAATCCCGATAGCTATCGGGACGTCGATGCTAGGCATCGCCTACGTTTTTTGCCTTGCATAAGAAAAAAATAACTGCGTATAAAAATGCAATTTATTAATGTACCATTCCTAAGATATTAAAACCTATAAACTTAGCAAAAGCTGCAAATATGAAAATCCAACTACTAAAGCCTGATCTAAATGAAGACTATATCTTTCAATTTTCTAATGGCGAAAAAATTTATCTCACTAGTTCAGATTATAGCAAGAAAAAGCAGTGTTTAAAACAACTAGAAGCAGTATTGCTAGAGTTGAGAAACAATGAGCAGATAGCTATTCAAACAGGCAATAACAATCAATTTTATTTTGAAGTGGCAGGGAATACCCAAAGTCCATCCTTCGATGATATAGAGGCAGCTAGTGATGTTTTGGTAAAATTAAAGGAATACGCCAATCAAGGAAATGAATTTGCCGTCAGTTATGAAAGGGCTGCCGAACGAGTAGTATCGAAAAAGCAGTTAGGCCTAAGAGAAGAATTGTATGATTTCTCTAGACTTTCCACTTCACATACTGCAGGATTTGAATTAATAGACGGTGGACAGACTAATAAAAGGTTTTTCCATTTCAATGATAAAGACGGTTTCGCATTATTATATAGTCGAGCTTTTGATGGTCAAACCAAGCGGACAAAAGCCATTCGAAGTATTATCAAAAATGCAGCAAACGAAGACCGTTTTGAACGTGTCCATCAAGCAGACAACCATTTTTTCATCATAAAGACCAGTAAGGGTTACGAAATAGCAAGAAGTAGAAACTTTAGGAATGAGGCTCAAATGGAGACTGCTATTACCTATTTAAGGGAAACTGCAGGGGATCAAAAAAAGCAATTTAAGTTATCAAAAAAGAAGAAAAAGAAAAAGACGGCTAAGGAAAAATACCATTTAAAGCAAGTCGCTCCTTTAGGTCTAGTGGGTTTCGAGGGTTTTAAGAGCACCAAAAACAAACTGCATTATTTCCACTATCATGATGAAGGTGGCCAGGCATTGTTAATCAGTAAATATTATGAAAAACGAAAAGATCGAGATGCAGGAATAGCCGAAGTTATTAAAAACGGTGGAAAAAAGAAGTATTATAAGACTTGGAAGAAAAGTAAAAATGAATACTATTTTTCTATCATTGATAAAAATGAAAAGTCTTACGCAAGGAGTCGATATTTCAAAAGTAAAAAGGAAATGACGGCAGCGATGAAACACCTGCAAGAAAATGTAGGCGGATATAAAGAGGAGACCAACATCGTACCAATTACAAAAGAAAAAATCTATACAGTTCATTTACCAGAAAAAGCAGTTATCGAAGTGCCTAAAGCTCCACCAATACCGATCCTTCCTCCTAAAGTAGAGGAACCAGTTATTGCAGAACCTGAAATAATAGAACCTGAAATCGAAATACCAGTAATAGAAAAAGAAGCGCAACCTCAAGTAATTGAGACGATTTTACCACAACCTGGAGTTAAAATAGAGACAGAGCCAGTAATAGAAAGTGTTACTCCTACCACTCCTACTCCACCTGTTCCTGAGCCTGTCTATGAATCCCCTACTCCTTTTAGGAAAGAAATCGTCGAAGAAAAGGCATCTACTGGTTTTCCTTGGATGTGGGTAATAGCAGGGATATTAGGTTTAGCTTTGTTAAGTTTGTTGTATAATTATTGTGGAAAGACGCCCCAAAAAATAGCACCTCCACCACCAAAAGTAGTGGAAAAACCAGCACCTAGACCAGCACCTGTTGAGCCTGCAAAATTAGGTCCGACTGCGTTAGAGTTAAACTTAAAGCCTAATACCGCAGAAGCAAGAATAGCTGACTTTTTGAGTACCCCAAAGGTAAAAGTACCAAAGACCTTTATTTTAGAATCGGTACAATTTCCATTCAACTCGGCAGTGTTAACCAATTCTTCTTTTGAGCAATTGAATAATGTGATTAGAGTGATGAAGGCATATCCGAAGACCAAAATTGAGGTCAATGGGCATACAGATAGTCGTGGAGATGATGCGATGAATTTAGTATTGTCAGAAAATCGGGCAAAAGCAGTGCGAGGTTATTTAGTTAAAAATGGCATTGCGAATGATCGTATTTTGAAGGCGGTTGGTTTTGGAGAACAAGATCCTATTGCTACTAATGATACGGATGAAGGAAGACAGGAAAATCGGCGGTCTGAGGTGGTTGTGGTGGAGCGGTAGAACTAAAATTATTCCAAAATTGTTCAATATTCTGTATATTGCAATAGAAAATTTATTTTAAATTTTCAAAAAAGATGCAAAGGTAGTTCGTTCCTAATCCTTATTTAAAATCATTGACTAAATTTAGAATCATGAAACAGATAACTTTAAAAATACCAGAGAAAAAATTCAATTTCTTTTTAGAACTTTTTCAGCAGTTGGGCTTAGAGGTAACCGAACAGATAGAAGTACCTCAATGGCAACAAGTCGAAGTACTTAAAAGAATGGAACTTTCTAAGGCAAATCCCGAGCGACTTTTAGACTGGGAGCAAGTCAAGGAAGAACTTAAACCCTAATTAATGACCTACAAGATAAAACTAGAACCAGAGGCAAGTGCAGATATTCAACAAGCAATCGACTGGTACAACGAACAACAAAAAGGATTAGGCAAAAAATTCTACAAAAGTCTCCAAAATTACTCATTTCCCACACTCAAAAAAATCCAGTTACTGCCAAAGCCCTACTCGATAGCTAGGCAGTTTGTCAGCAGCCCCACTTGCCGCCTTTATCTGCGAACAGTCTGGAGCTAAGTAACATAATGTGGTCTTATCGTCCTCCATGCTCTGTCTTATCAAGCATGCTCGACCATTACAGTCGATAAGAACATTATGATTAAATAGCCAAGTGTGGCGGTTTGTCCCAAGTCGGTAGGACCCCTTTCCGACTTGGGATAAACTGTAACTGGATTTTTTGGCTAGACTCGGCAGGGCAAAAGAAAAGCGGTAAAGAATACTAGATTCTTTAGCGCTTTTAGTGAAAAACTTAATATTCTAAATGTTTTTCTAAATTGTAAACAATAAATTTAGAATTTTCTAAATTTATTATACTTGGACTTCCCATTGGCTTTTCTAAGCAAAATAACTTTTTTTCATAAAGAGCAAATGGTTCATATCTATAATTTAAGTTAAGTATAAATTTTCTTTTGTTAATTGAAAAATTATGGTCTCCAGCAAAAGAACCTTTCATCTTTTGGGCATGGCGAAAATCAATTTTTTTTGATTCTAAGTTTAAAATTAGAGGTTCTTTATATCTACCTGATACGTTTAGGTTTTTTTTCAAATTCTCTTTAAGCAAGTCAGGAAGTTTATCAAAATCTATAGTGTCTTCCTTATCCTTTATTGGTATTGCTGAGCAGTTCGAATTTAAAATAGAAAAAATAAAAAGTGATAAAAACAATATGTACTTCATATTTATAAAATTTTTCTAATTGATTTAAGGTGTTTTTGTTCTAGCACTTTTAATCGCAGTTCTTAGCTTTGCTTTCCAATCTTTTGAATTATTATGAGTATTATGAAAATCTACTGGTCTTCGTCTGGATTTGATGTTAGTTGCACCATTAAAAGTTCTTCCTGCTGGACCATGTTCTCCAGAAAGAATCATCTTATTCATATCTCTAGCACCTTCGGGAACTATCTGTTTTCTCTTTGCAACAGAGCTGTTTCTTCCCATCATTCTAGAACCATCATCATATTGATTAGGGTCATTACCTCCTCTGCTTTGAACTGGGTCACCAGGGTCATAAATATTGATGTGATTAGTACCTGCTGCTGCACCTTCAGAAAGTTGATAATCCTCTCTAACAGGAGTATTTATAGTAACTATATTCACTTCTCCTAAACCTTCTAGTTTTCCTTGTTCAGCCAGCATATTAACTGCCTCAATAATTACGTTTCCTCCGTGGCTATGTCCAACTAAAGTTAAAGGTTCTTTACCATTAGCATTATCTAAAATAGTTTGTACTAATTTTTCTGCCCCTTCTGTTCTTGCTGAACTTAAATTTAATCCAGACCATTGAAAGTTATCTATATGGGTATTGTTACCTGTAGCAGACTGGATAGATTCAAAATTTTGACCTCTAAGCTCTTCCCAAGTTTCTGGATTTGACCATGTACCATGGACATATACTGCTTGTAAACCATGTAAATCTATTGCATTGATTGGCGTATTGTCGGCATAATTAAATGTGCTTAAATGAGGGAATTGGTCACTAATCGGGTCAACACCAGTAAACCTAGCAATAGCAGGGTCGTACATCCTGAACCCATAATGATACCAATCCAGCCCAAAATCCGTGTCTAATTCTTTGCCATTATATAAATAGTCATTACCAAAAAGGGGCAACAATCTACATTGCCACCCCAATTCATTTTATCTTAAAAAGTACTCAACTCCTACCCAAGTACTTTCTTATTAGCAATAAAAGGTTGATTATACAACCGCTCACCTGTAGCAGCCGCAATTGCATT
>CALDTJ010000289.1 GCA_937924145.1 uncultured Saprospiraceae bacterium | reverse complement strand
CCAATATAGCAGAATGGAATCAACATAAATACCACTAAAGTTTGACTAATTGACTTAAAAGTGAGCGCAATAATAAAAAACATCAGAATTAACACAATAGGACCTACTAAAGCAAAAGACTCATTGGTCTTCGCAGTTTCTCTTTCTTGTCCTTCTAAAAGCGCAGTCACACTAGGATATTTTGCCTCCACTCTTGGAGCGATATTGTCTTTGATATTGGCATTTTGGTCAGACGCTGATACATCATTATTTGCAATATCCGCCTCGATGGTAATCAACCTCTTCCCTTCTAGTCTATCAATAGCTAATACGCCAACCTCCTCTTCTATCGTAGCAACTTCTTTTAGTGGAAATTCTCGACCATCTGCTAATCGAATTCTCATTTCCTCTAACTGTGCTACATTGCGTCGATCTACTTCCGCATAACGTACCCAGACTCTTACTTCATCTTTTCCTCTTTGCAGTCGTTGCACTTCGCTACCAAAATAGCCTTGTCTAACTTGCCCTGCAATCTCTTGCAAATTCAGGCCTAGATATTTTGCCTTATCATTTAAGTTAATTTTTATTTCTTTTAGCCCATCTTTATTAGTATCCGTTACATCTCTTAATTCTGCCAACTGATTTAGTTCAGTTTTCACCATCTCTGCTGCGGCTTTCAATTCAATACTATTATTACTTACCAAAGACAAAGAAACAGGCTTTCCAAAATTCAATTGAGCACCATAAGTTAACTCTTCCGCCCCATCAATTATTCCCGCTTTTTCTCGAATCGCCTCAGAAATAATTCTTCCTGTCACTTCTCTCCTTTTTTCTACATCAATAAACAATAGATTAAGTCCACCAACATTACTAGTTGGGCCTATTGTTTTTTGAATATTGGCAATAATAGGTTCTCCTCCAGGCGTGTACTTTTCCGTCAACTCATCGTTTACTTCCCAAGCTGCTTGTTCGATTTTAGCCAGCCATTTTTCTGTAATTTCATCTGATGTCCCAGAAGGCATCTTAAGACTAATATCTAAATTATTTAATTCTACATTTGGGAAAAAAGTCTGTCGAATAATACCTCCTTGTACCGCTGCAATAGTCAAGATTAAAGCACTCAAAATAGAGGCAAATACCAGAAACTTATTGTGCATGGAAAAACGTAAAACAGGAGCGTACAAACTATCTCTCAGCCATCGCATAAATCCATCAAATTTCTTAACTAACCACAACGGCTTTTTATCAGGATCTAAGGCGTGAGAGTGTGCAACGTGAGTAGGCAAAATCAAAGCACCCTCAATAAGAGAAAACGCTAGAGCAAACAATACGAATACTGCTAAGGAAGAAAAATATTCACCGATTTGTCCTGCCACGAAAAAGAAACTACCAAAAGCCAGCATAGTGGTCAGAATAGCCCCTGTAACCGCAGGTAAAACTTCCATCGTACCCTCGACGGCTGCCTGTGTTCTGGTAAGTCCTCCCTCTTCGTATTTGCTATAGATACTTTCACAAATAACGATTCCATCATCGACCAGAATACCCAAAACCATAATCATCCCGAACGAAGAAACAACGTTGATACTTTCACCAAATAATGGTACAAAAATGAACATACCTGCAAAAGAAATCGGTATCGCCAAAGCAACCCAAAAAGCCAATCGCCAGTTCAAAAACATCGCTAAAAGAATGATAACTAAAAGAAATCCAACTAGACCATTCTCAATCAACAAATCAATTCTAGCTTTAATTACCTCAGATTCATCTGATAAAAGTGTCGCTTTAATTCCAGGATTTTTTTGAGCGAAGTCCGCCATATAAGCATTTGTACGATCTGCGACTTCTACAATATCTTCGTTTTTGGTGTACTTGACTGTTATTCTAACGGATGTATTTCCGTTTAAAAAAGCTCGATCAGGATTGTCTACCCATTTATCTCGAATATCCGCAATTTGATGTAATTTAACCACACTCCCACTTGGAGATGTTTTGACCACAATATCTCTAAATTCATCAGCAGTATAGCCTTTGTTATTGGCTCGAATTAATAAATCTTCTTTTTCTCCTTTAATCGTTCCACTCGTTACATTTAAATTAGCACCCTGTACTGCCCTGGTCGCCTGTGAAAAAGAAATTTGGTAAGTCCTTAAATCAGATTCTCTAAAAGCAATCTCTATTTCTTCGTCAGGAATACCTTGTAGAATAACTTTCGAAATACCATCAATTGCCAACAAATCCTCTTCTATTTGTCTAGCATACTGCTTGAGGGTTTTCAAATCTACATCTCCACTGATGGCATATAATACTGCGTTTAGTAAAAGCTCTTGTTTGAAAACTTGGATTGACTCAACATTAACGGGAAAAGAAGAAATGGCATCTACAGCATTTTTGACGTCCGTCAAAATCACATCTACATCCGTTTTTTCTACCGTCTCAATGGTAACTGTTCCCACGTTTTCAATAGACTTAGAAGTAACTCTTTCGATATTAGAAACACCTTTGATCGCCTCTTCCACTTTACTTATTACCCCTTCTTCTACTTCTTCGGGAGAGGCACCTAAGTAAGCCGCTTGGACAATAATAAACTTATCTTTTACTTCAGGAAAAAAAAGTTTTTTAGTATTTGTCATACCAAAATACCCCATGATCAGAATCCCGACCATTAGCATATTGGCAGCGAGTGAATTATCAATAAAATATTTTATAACAGACCTCATTTCGTAAAATTGAAGGATTGAAAATAATAAGAATTAGCAAATGACTAATAAATGATTAGTAGAAATATCCCCAATCATTCTACACTAGCTGTCAGTTCTATTGGTTTGACTTCCAATCCTTCAAAAGCACCAATAATCTTTTCTTTTAGAATTAACTGCCCATCTGTTAGTCCTTTCACAACTGCATAATCCGCGTTCGTATTAACAATTTCAACTGTCTGTAAAGCTAATTTCCCGTCTTTTACTGTATAAACTTGACGTTGGTTAATCAACAAATCAATCGGCAGTTGCATCGCTGACCTAATCGTCTGTGAATTTAGATTACCTCTCAAATACATGCCTTCTCTTAAGCCTTTTCCACTTGCACCAATATAAGCGATAACAGATTGGGTATTAGGATCAATCTGATCACTAATCCTTTTGATGGTTCCCTTCCAACTACCGTCAACTGCGTCTGAATACAAATCAACCTTACTTCCAATTTTGATAAACTTCAAATCTTCCAGATTGAGCGTTGCTTTCATTTCATAAGCCCCCGTACTCATCAATTCGGCCATTTGCTGTCCTGCTCTCACTAGAGTTCCTGGCTGAATCATAGATTGAGTAATCACACCAGAAAAGGGTGCATAAACCGTATATTTTTGCAAGCGATTCTCCGCACTTTTGATTGAATAATATTGGCTCAGTAAATTTTTTGACGCAATGAAGTATTTTTCTTGATCGTTCAATGCTTTGGGAAAAGCCTTTATTGGCTGATTGACATCAAAATTATCCAAATAAGTTTTCCATTGTTGAAAACTTTCAGGGTAATCAATCTTCAAATCAGGCATCAAAGTCGTAATTCCATTTAAGACATTACTTTTTTGAGATAGGATATTTAGTTTAGCCTCTTCCCGATCAATATCTAAAAGCACGGCTCCTTTTTTGAAATAATTTCCAACCTTAACGGTTCGATTGGAGTTAGAAAGGGTCCCTGTTACTTCTGCAAAAATACCAACCTTATTAAAAGCCTCTAAGCTACCTTGTACATCTAGTTTAGAACTAACATCATTGTTTTTGACTTTCATAACTTTGACCTCTCTCTGAACTGCAACTTCAGCAACCTCCTTTTTGGGTGGCGCCTCTTTTTGAGAAAGTTTTGGTGCGATAATAAACACTGCGCCTGCCAAAATTAATGCGCCCAACACGATACTAAGTTTACGAAATACAGGATTCATGATTTTTTAATTAAAAGGTTTGATAAGTAGCTCGTATTACTGAACAAGTAGTTGTGTTTACAACTTATTTTTTAATTGATTATAAATTTTATCTAGGGTTTGCAAACAATTCTTCATTTCTTCTTTAGAAATATCAGTATTCACATCTTTCAACATTCCTCCAGCATGAAACATAACTTTATTCTGAAGCTCATTCCCTTTATAAGTAAGGAATATTTTCTTATTCCGTTTATCTTTTTCATCTTTGATTCGGACAATAATATTTTTCTTTTCCATCAACTCTAAAGCTCTGGCAATCGTAGCTTTATCTTTCACAATAGAAATTGCCAAATCTTGTTGAATGATACCATCTTGCTCCCATAGTTCCGCCAAAATACCTAAACAATGGCCTGGCATATCAAACTCTTCCTTCCCCATTCTATTCTTTAAATGAATACTCAACAACCTTCCTACCCGATTGGTTAGGAACCCTAGATGTAATGCTGGATTGGTTTGAATTTTCATTTTATCTGACATTAAGTATTAGTTGCGTTTGCAACCAAACACAAAAGTAAGAGAGTTGTTTAAGAAAGAAGATAATTTTTAAAATAAACTAGGTGAGTTGTTTAAAAAGAGAATTGAATTGTACCAATCGGTAGCTGGTACTCATAAAAAAAGCTCATTCCGATCAATATCAGAATGAGCTTTTAAATAGATTTCAATGTTCTATATATTTAGTCCTAAGCAGGAATTCGTAATACCTGACCAGGATAAATTTTATTAGGGTCTTTCAACATTGGTTGATTAGCAGCAAAGATTTCCTTGTACTTCATCGCATCCCCATAGTGCGCCTTTGCAATTTTCGATAAAGAATCCCCTCTCTTTACTTCGTAAAATGTTGCCTCTGGTTCAGGGCTTTCAACTGCCATCCGATCATCCACTGCTGCCACACCTGCAACATTACCTAACGCCAAAACAATCTTTTCTTTATCTGCTTGCGAATCTACCTTTCCATAAACGGTTACGGTATCATCATTGTAATTCACTTCTAAATCTTCGACCTCTAAACCAAGACTATTAACCACCCCTTTTAAGACAATTAATTTTTGTCTTCTAGCAACTTCTTCTGCTCTTTTGGCTGCTTCAGCAGTATTTAGCGGATCATCAAATTTATTGTTTCTTGATCGTGTAGTTTTTGGCGTTCCTGGTGGTACAAATATTTTGGAGCCCGCCTCTTTTAAAAAAGAAAATAATCCCATGCGTATGAATTTTTAATTTTAGTAAAAAAATGATGATTTTTATAAATCTCAAAAGTGAAAATAGAATTGTTTATAAACAAAAACAAACTATTTCTATTTTTTAGACAGAAACGGAGTGTTTTGTCACTTACTTTCGACTTAGATTTATATTCCTAAAAGTTTTTCACTTCAACTTTGTTCATGCTTAAAATTGCTTTTTCTCCTATTTATAAATATAGCTTACCTCCTAAGCATCGTTTTCCAATGGAGAAATACGAGCTATTGCCTGAGCAATTACTATACGAAGGAACAATCACAGAAGATAGTTTTTTCCATCCGACTCCTTTAGACGAACCAACCATTTTATTAACCCATGAACAAGCTTATTGGGATCGTTTAAAAAATCAAACTTTATCAAAAAAAGAAATCAGAGAGATCGGATTTCCAATGTCCAAAAACTTAGTGGAGCGAGGTCGTCATATTGCCAACGGCACAGTAGAATGTGCAAAATACGCCCAACAATATGGAGTAGCTATGAATATTGCTGGCGGGACTCATCATTCCTATACTTATAAAGGTTCTGGATTTTGTGTGCTCAATGACATCGGTATAGCAGCTAACTATTTTTTAAAAGAAAATTTGGCACAGAAAATATTGGTCGTAGATTTAGATGTCCATCAAGGCGACGGCACTGCCCAAATCTTTTTAAAAGAAGATCGAGTATTTACTTTTAGCATGCATGGTGCTAAGAACTTTCCGCTTAGAAAACAACCATCCAATTTAGATATTGGTCTACCAGACAAAACGGAAGACGCCTTCTATCTGAAAACACTTAGAGAAACTTTACCAATGCTTTTGGACAAGGTCCAACCAGATTTAATTTTTTATTTATCAGGTGTAGATATTATTGCCTCGGATAAATTAGGTCGATTGAGTGTAAGTATTCAAGGCTGTAAAGAACGAGATCGAATCGTTTTACAAGCTTGTAAAAATCACGAAATACCTATTGCGGTTAGTATGGGCGGTGGTTATTCTGAAAAATTGGCACATATCATCGAGGCACACGCAAATACCTATCGAGTTGCTCAAGAAATATTTTTTTAAGCTAATACCTTTTTCCTAAGTAATGCGGATTGATTAATCGGGTAAAATTTAGAGCTAAGATTTTTTCGATAGTTTTTGCCAAAAAATCAATGCATAGCACCGCTACGGATTTATTTTTTGGTGAAAAATAGCGGAAAAAGATAGCTATAAATTACCC
>CALDTJ010000288.1 GCA_937924145.1 uncultured Saprospiraceae bacterium | reverse complement strand
GCGGCAAAACCAACTTGGAGTATTACTTTCAATACCAACCTGTTAGTGTCTGATTTTGTCTTGACCACCAATCATATCAGTGCGTCCAATATGGGCTCAGAAGGCTATGACTTGAATGCAGATATCTGTTACTTAGAAAATACAGATGGCGATCAGTTTGCCAATCATTTAGATCTAGATTCAGATGGCGATGGTTGTTATGATATTTCAGAAAGTGGTGCAGGATTCATTGGAGACTCTTTAACTACACAAAGCGCAAATTATGTATCAGTTGGCTTAAATGGTTTTGCAAACAATTTAGAAACTAATATAGATTCGGATACAATTTTTTACACCTACTACTCTTTTGCTTATGATACCTTAGCAAATACTTGTATGGATTTTGACGGAGATGGCGTAGGAGATTTAATTGATATTGATGATGATAATGATGGTGTTTTAGATATTGAGGAAGGATGTAATCCAATTAGTAATGGTTATATCTCTCCAACAACTTTCCCAATTTGTGGCGGAGCTAATTCGATTGATTGGGAAGAAATTGGTTCTTCTTTAACTGGCGGCGGTACTTTTACTCATCCTACATTAGGGCAAGTGATGCTATCAGGTACAAGCGGATCTAATATTAGAGTGGGGAACACCAATAACTCAGGAACTTACTTAAATTTCTCTAATAATGGACATACGCTAACCTTATCATGGGAAAACTCTGTAACCTACATGGAATGGGCACTTGGAGATTTAGACTTCGACGAATCTTGTACTTTAGTAGCTGATAATGCCACTTACTCCGCAATAAGATTGGGGCCTACAGATTCTTGGAATGGTATCAATAGATTATCGGGAACAGGCAATGATTTAAATAGTAATGTTGATAATTATTCTATAATAAGAGTAGAGGCTTTGTCAGGGATAACTTCCATTGATCTAGTTTACTCCAGTATAAGTTTATCTGGAACCAATTCACTACTAGACATTTGCGCAAGTGGAGTTGTCTCCTCTCAAGGTTCAGATCCATGTGATGTAGATACAGATGGCGATGGTAAACCAAATTATTTAGATCTTGACAGTGATGGCGATGGGTGTTCAGATGCCTCAGAGGCAGGAGCTTTAGCCAGTACGACCGATTCGCTAGTAGCAGGACCTTATGGCCTCAATGGTTTAGCGAATAGTCTTGAAACTGATGATTTAGCCACAGCAGACATTACTTATACCTCTCGGTATAAGCACTACGCTATAGATAGCCTACTCAATACTTGTATGGATAGCGACGGTGACGGCATAGGCGATTTAATTGATATTGATGATGATAACGATGGAATCTTAGATGATACGGAACTAGACTGTGGAGCGGCTATTTTTAATAATGGACATAACTTCACTTTTACCAATGCCAATCAGACTGCAAGTGGTGAATTCTTAAATAATGGATTTTCAGTCGATTATGACCTAGTCATGGATGCTCAAAATGGTACAACTACTTTCTATAAAGTTGATTCTACCGATGGTTTCCATTTCACGATTTATGATAATGATGGCGGTTATACGGAAACCCACACGCTTTCTCCTCAGCCAAATGCACTTATTAGCAGGGTTTTATACGGGCCTCAGGTTTCCACTAATAGTGCCACGAACAATGGTCAGAGCAATACTGCACAGTCCATAAAGATCACTTGGACACCAGAAGTAACTGCTCGGATTTTTACGGGAGCAGCAGGACAAGTGACTAGTCATTCCAATGGTGAATTCATCACTTCTGGAACAACGATTATGACGAGTACTTATGTGATTAATGCTGGTGATTGGTACATTGAATTTTTAACAGATAAATTACCTAGCAATTTTGAGTTTACAGTCGAACATGAAGGGGCAAGCATGGCCTATGAAGGTTACGGTATCAACGTTGGTGTCTGTGGCTTAATCGACCAAGATATGGATGGCATTCCGAACCATTTGGATTTAGATGCGGATGGTGATGGCTGTTATGATATTGCAGAGGCAGGAGCAGGTTCTGTAGCGGATTCGCTAGTCAACCAAAATTCAAACTTTGTAACTGTTGGCTTAAATGGCTTAGCGAATAATTTAGAAACGACCGCAGATAGTGATTCTATCAGCTATAATTACCAACGATATGCTTATGATTCTTTAGCAAATGTCTGTCTAGACACAGACATGGACGGCATAGGCGATTTAATTGATATTGATGATGATAATGATGGTATCAGGGATGTTGATGAATACGGTACTTGTGTGGTAGAAAGCCTAAATAATCTAATTGTTCCAATAGGAACAGTAAGCGGTGGTTTCATCAGAGTAAGTAGTGGTACTTATGGAGGATGGACGGTCATTGAAGGGGTCATAGATGTAGTGGCAGACCAAGCTTATGGCTGGCAAACTAAAGGTGGAGACATGATAGATAGTGGAGACCGAGACGGTAAAGTCACTCGAAATATCACGACTGTACCGGGTACTTCTTATGACTTTGTTTTCTACCATGCTGGGCATACAGGAGGGGCTTTACCACAACCTGGAAGAGTAGAAATTTTAAATGGCTCAACTATTATCGAAAGTCTGGATATAACGAGTACTGTTCGGGTAAATCAACCAGATTGGCACAAAGAGGTCATTACTTTTATCGCTACTTCTGCCACGACGACTATTACCTTAGAACAAACAAGCAATAATGCAGGCTATGGCCCAGTATTCTCTGGAATGGGCTTTGACGAAAGTTGTGAAACGATCCTAGATACAGATATGGATGGCGTACCCAATCATTTAGATTTGGATAGTGATGGCGATGGTTGTTATGATTCTTACGAGGCGAACGTTACAGGTGCAACCAATAACGGGGGAAGTAGGGACAGTTTAACCATTCCAGCAGGACAAATGGCAGGTGTTGGCTTAAATGGATTAGCTGACCACGCAGAAACAATTCCAGAAAGCGGACTAGTGAATTATAATGCACAATATGCTTTTGTAACAAATCCTGACTTAGACAACTGTACCCCAGAAATATGCGATGATGGCATTGATAATGACGGAGATGGTCTGACCGATTGTGAAGACCCAGAATGTAGCTTGAGATACAATCAAGACAGTCCATGTTGTTCAGTTGATTATGCAAATACTTTAGTAAAACCAGGGTATGCGGTCATCTCATGTCGTCCAATTCTCAACACTATTACGTTGGCATTAGAAGACATGACCAATTTAGGAACTTTGAATGATGATCCATCTAAACGAGGGCTAAACTGGCAAAGAATAACAGAAAAGATGACTTGGACTTCTGGCGATTTTGGAGGAAACACCATTATGGGAACTACTATCGACCAAAGAACAGGAACGATTTACGCCGCAAATACTCGAATATGGGGAACAGCCGCAGCCGTAGCCACGATTTATAGAATTGATGAAATAACAGGCGCAGTGAGTACATTTGCTACTATGCCTGGTGGATTAGGCGTCGGTTACATAGATGTTGATCCGATTAACAATCAACTATTTGCGACCAACTATGACGACGGGAAGATCTATCGATTCGATATGGATACAGGTAATTTACTAAGTACTTTCGATTTCGGTAATCCAGGAACGATTAATAATTCCTCCGCAGGAGCAGGCGAAATGGTTGTTGGTGTTGCTTATAACGTAGCACAAAATAAAGTTTATTATTCTGTTTTCCCATCTGGTAGCAATAGCATGATCCGTTCTATGGAATTAGACGGAAATGGGGATTTCATACCGAGTACGGATAAATTAGAGCATACTTTAGCGAGATCAGTTCCAGTAGCTGATATAGAATTTAATAAGGCGGGAGATAGAATGCTCTATTCTGAATTATCATTAGCTGTTGCTGGAACGTCAGCGGGTTCTCATGCCCAAAATAATGGCGAACTGGTGCAATGTTCTAATGGAGATTGGATCAATGACAACACCTTTGTTACCCCAAGTGGCACAAAGTATGAGACAGGATTCTATTCTACTGGACCGAATGCACGTGGAGGTATTGCCTGGGCCTACCACCATGTAGAAGGAGATACCATTGTAGGAGATGAAGAATATGCAGTAATGACTGGAGATGCCTTAAATTTCCCATCACCTGCTATCTATGGTATTCTTTATGGTCCATCAACAGGTGCAACTCCACAAAATAGTACACTGGTAGATTTGGATAATGATATAGTCGGTGTAGATAAAAACGTTTACGGAGAAATTGATATTTTCAAAGGTTGTTACGCGATAGGGGAGGCATTACCTGCGCAAATCCCAGCGTGTCCAGTAGACAATCCACCCAACATCGTCTACCATCCAGATACCACTTATCATGAAAATGATTCTAGTTTGGTAATGGATATTATCACCGAAGATGACTACAGCAATGAACCAGATAATTCATTGACTTACAGCCTGTCTGGTATAGACAGTGCCAAATTTGAAATTGACAGTCTCTCAGGTGTCATTCGATTCGTAATGTCGCCAGACTTTGAAATGCCAATGGACGCAGATAGTAATAATGTCTACTTAATCACCATAACGGTATGCGATCAATTGAATCAATGTGATATGGAATCTGTAGCAATTACAGTCCTAGATGTAGATGATGCGACGAATGAACCCCCATTGGTGATTCCTAATCCATTGATAGTCATGAAGGATAGTACTGGTAACATCTGTGTACCTGTTATTGATCCAAATGAAGGCGATATGTTCACTAGTATGCTTTGTGGTGTTAAAAATGGTGTGGCAACAGACACCATCATTGGGAACCAACTATGCTTAAACTATACGCCCGATAGTGGATTCTCTGGCTTGGATAGTATTTGTGTGATTGTCTGCGATCAGGTTGGTGCTTGCGATACGACAGCTATTCCAGTGACGGTTATTGCTCCACTGGTTCCACAAATATTACCAGTACCACCAGTTGTTATTCCTCAGGTTATAACAGTTCCGCAGGATTCTACGGGTATGGTGTGTTCCATCATTTTAGATGAAAATGAGAACGATACTTTTAATGTGAGTTTATGTGTTGGAAGTCCAGAAAATGGAAGTGCGACACCAACGATCAACGGCAATCAAATTTGCATTGAATACACTCCAGACAGTGGTTATTCAGGCACAGATGGGGTCTGTGTAATTGTTTGCGATCAGACAGGATTATGTGATACGGTTACTTTCCCTGTAGCCGTTATTCCGACCCCTGGTTCAGTCGATAGCTTGCAAGCACCAATTGTAGTGATTCCTGCCATTGTTACACCAGAAGACTCTACAGCTACAGTTTGTGGGCCAGTGATTGATGCCAATATGGGAGATACGCATACCGTAAATATTTGTGGTCAAGCACAATACGGAACAGCCACTGCCAGCATGGATAATAACAGTCATCAAGTTTGTGTGACTTATGACCCAATACCAATGTACGAAGGGCCAGATAGTGTCTGCATTGAAGTGTGTGACCAAACAGGCTTATGTGATACGGTCATTGTACCAATCGTAGTTGTTCCAAGAGCCATCCACTTAAAATTAAAAGTGATGCTACAAGGAGCATTAATTTCTACGCTTAATCCTAATCTAGCCAATCCAGATGGATTGATGCGAGATGATCTAAGGGCAAATGGACATCTTCCATTGACACAACCTTACACGGGCGTCCTCAATAGTTACAGTAGGTTCGACCATCTAGGCAGTGGCACAGAAACGACTACACAAGCAGTATTAGATGCCAATGTTGGAACTGGCGATGCGATTGTTGATTGGGTGTTTGTGGAAATTAGAGATACTGCCAACCATTCTATTATCAGAACCATCCCTGCCTTAGTGCAAAGAGACGGAGACATTGTAGCCGCACATGATGGTGGCGATTTAATGGCAACTGGCTTACCGCACGAATTCCATGTGTGTATTAAGCACAGAAATCACTTAGGAGCTATGACCCTTGACCCAATGTTGATGCATAACAATACGATAGAGGCGGACTTCACTACGATGGGCTTAGATGAATTCTATACGCTTTCGGGATATGATAACTTGGCTGTTACCACCGTTGGAGGCAAACGAGCTTTATATACAGGAAACGCCAATAGTGATGGAAAAGTAAAGTATGATGGTGGTAGCAATGACCAGTTAATCATCCTAAGTGAAGTCATTTTACATCCAGATAATGATCTTAGAATTTTCAACTTTAGTAATGGAGCTGGCTATCATCGAGGAGATGTCAATATGGATGGTGTCGTAAAATACGATGGTGCTAGGAACGATAGATTTGTTACCCAATTTATCATCTTCTTCTATCCATTGAATAGTACAAGATTGACGAATTATAATAACATGATTGAGCAGATGCCAGAATAAGAGACTGGGGTAAATACTAAAGAAAGAGGTGCTTGCAAAGCACCGCTTTCTGTAAGCCCCATAGAAGGCGGTGCTTTGCAAGCACCTCCTTCTTTTTATCCCGTAAAATGCTCCAAGGAATTGAAACCCTTAAAAAGTTCGAAAAAATAGAATAAAGGCTATTGGTAAAGAGAAAACTACAAATAATAAAAATGAGAAGACTACTACAACTTGCAATTTCCATGATACTTGTCTTCAGTTTTTTTAAACTTGAAGGGCAGGATATTGAATTTACGCTAAAGTATAATGAGGCCGATGACCGCTATGAAGTATATGCCTTACCTAATGCTTCCAACGCTTCCTATTTTGTAGGGGGCGGTAGCCAAATCTCGTTAGTACTGCCTGAGTCGATTGGGAATACCCCACTCGCTATTACCACTGTAAATGGAGGAATATGGACAGATAATTCAAGGATTTTTGCACCCGCAGCTGACCCTGTTCATGATTTTCATGCAATAGCTTCAAGTGGTAGTTTTATCAATTTGACGGTAGGGGAGGAATTATTGCTCTTTCATTTTCAATTAGCCCCACCTGGCTGTATTGCAGGGCCGAGAATTTTTGAAAATGCTAGTGATCCTCAATCTAATGATCCTGGGATGGCAGGGGGAGATTTTAATAACTTTTTTCCTGATTTATTTACGTTTGTGGATGGATATAATGGCAATTATAATAATACTGGAATAGAATGTAATACGCCTCCAATTATTACCTATGCGCCCGATACAACGTATCAAGAATTAGATACTGTCATTGTGATAGATGTAGTCACCAACGACAATAGCAGTACGGAATTAGATAGCACTTTAACTTACGAATTATTAGGAATAGATAGTGCGCTCTTTACCATTGATTCTATCAATGGACAAATTAGATTTGTGACGACTCCAGATTTCGAAAATCCAATGGATGATGGTGCAGATAATGTTTATGATATTGAAATAGTCGTTTGTGATGATGCGAACCCCATGCTATGTGATACTCAAGCAGTTGCTATCACCGTAACCGATTACGAACATGAAGGGACTTTAATGACTGCCTGTGGTGAAGACATTGATTGGATAGTCAAACCAGGTACTAATGGATCTTACCAGACCGATATTGGAGGAACGGGACCAACTACTTACGGTACAGGTTGGTGGCTCGGACAGGGCGCATTTGCCTTCAACGGCACAGGGACGGGTGGTGAAGTTACACTGACTTTTGCTAGTCCAGTTACTGATTTACAATTATACATTCAAGCACAGCAAGCAGCTGACGTTGTTACTTTTTCTGTGCCTGCCCAAAATGTGGTACAAGACCAAAGCGCCAGTCATCCTACTGCTGGAGTCCCTAGTTTAAGTGGAGATGGTATGACTTTGAGTAGCAATGCACCGAATGATGGGGCAGATTGGGGAGTAGACACCAGAATAAATTTTGGAGGTCAAGCAATTACCACTATCACAATCACTAGTTCACAGGGGTATAATGGAACCGTGCTTAGAGCATTCGACATTGATGGATCATCAGCTATATTATGTCCCAAAGAGCTTCCATTAGCGATTATTGATAGAGCGGTCACAGGAGAGAATGTCTCTACCACTATTGATGTCCAACAAAATGATTTGACTTTTGGCGCAGGTGATCTAATAACAACCGTAATAGGCACTTCTACACAAGGCGTTAACCCTAATGTTTTAAACGACGATAGCATAGCTTACACTCCTCCAACTGATTTTATAGGAGTAGATACGATTACTTATAAAGTTTGTTATGTGAGCAACCCAACCGCTTGTGATACTACAATTGTTTTAGTAACGGTCTCACCAGACTCCGATATGGATGGAATATCAGATGCCCAAGATTTGGATGATGACAATGATGGGATTCCAGATTTAGAAGAATGTCCTTTTGTTGAGGTTCAATTCACCTTAAATCCATCTATATCTGACTCTACTAAATTGATTTACGAGGCAATGATTCATGGTAATTTAGAAACTGTGACCATTACACCTTCTACCAATCCACAAAGCTTACTGGACTCAAATAATGTGGTAAGTCCAAATGGAGCCTCCTTATCCACTTCTCTATCGGAGCCGATAGCCATGCGAGATGATACGATTTCTGAGGCGGCACTTACTTTCACCCCATCTTTACCCATTCAATCCATTCGATTAGAAGAATTGAGTGATATGGATAGAAGAACAGGGGATTTCCCAACCGATGCGTTTGGTTTTACAGTAGATGGTTTTTGGACAGTAGTAACAGGCGATTTAGCGAGTTATGATCCTAGTACCCAACAGTTAATTACGAATAATACTGCTGGTAATGCAGAACCAACGTTAACCGCCACAAACAACTCTGCCCATGAAATGGTACAAAAAGGAGTCAATTCTCCTATTTTAGTTAGAGGAACTATTGGTGAAACCAACAACGCAGAAGTGATCTTCACTGCTTATACACCATTTACAGAAGTAGACTTAATCATTGAAGATTTATCCTTATTGGGAAGTAGAGAATTGATAGATAATCGATCTATTGTAGCAACGATTACAGTAGGTGTTCCACTTTGTGATGTCGATGGTGACAATATTCCCAACTATCTCGATTTAGATTCAGATGGTGATGGGTGTACAGATGCAGAAGAGGCAGGTCATTTTCTCACAACTCAGGCAGATAGTACCATTGCAGGCCCTTATGGGCTAAATGGTTTAGCAGATACACTAGAAACAACGGTCGATAGTGATACGATTAACTATATGATTTTGGCAGATACCGTAGGGAATTATCAGTTTCTGGATAGCCTGGAAAGTGATGGTTGTAATGAGGCACCAATAGCCATTATTGATATTGTTTCTGTGAATGTTAATACCCCAACAAAAATAGATGTTCAAGCAAATGATAGTGATCCAAATGGCGATTCGCTCACAACAACTATTTTAGGAACTTCTACGCAAGGTGTAACGCCTATTTTACTTAGCAATGATAGTATTCAATATACACCGCTGACCGATTTTGTAGGCAAAGACACGATTACTTATCAGATTTGTGACAATGCCTTGATTCCTTTATGTGATACTGCGATGGTCATCATAACTGTTCAAGCAGACAATGATGGAGATGGCATCCCAGACATTGCTGATTTGGATGATGACAATGATGGTATCTTAGATTGGGATGAATGTGAATCATTCGACGTACAATTCAACTATGTCAATGCCCTTTCCAACAGCAACCAGTTAGTTTTTCGTGCCACCGTCAATGGTCAAGTAGAAACCATTACCATTACCCCGTCTACGAATTCCCAAAGTTTGTTAAATCCGATGGGAGTAGTGGAACAAAATGGGACGACCTTAACACCTACTGGCCCAAATGGGGAGATTAGTTTAAGAGATGATGACACCAAGGAGGCAGCCTTAACTTTTACTTCCAGTACCCCAATCATTTACATCAAATTTTTAGATTTAGATGATATGGATCGGCGAACGGGTGACCTTCCTACAGATGCACTTGGATTTAACACGACAGGCTATTGGGATATTATAAGTGGTGATTTAGCCTCTTATGAACCGTCAAATGGCAACCTGTCCGTAAATAATCCCAACGGTGATGCAACCGCTGATTTAATGATTACAGATGACTCTGCCTTCGAAATGGATGCCAAAGGAAACCTATCAGGGGTGCTAGTAAGAGGAAATCTAGGTGAAACCAATAATGGACAAGCGACTTTTATAGCCTCCGCACCATTTACTACCACAGATTTGCTTACAGAAGATTTGTCGTTGAATGGAAATAGAGAATTCATTACCAACAATTTTGTCTTATCCTTTTTAACCGTAGGTATTCCCAATTGTGATATTGATATGGATGGTATTCCCAACTATTTCGACTTAGATTCTGATGGAGATGGGTGTGCGGATGCAATAGAGGCTGGTCACCGAGTCCCAATGTTAGCCGATAGTACCATCGCTGGTCCGTATGGGACTAATGGGGTAGCAGATACCGTAGAAACCGACGATACCAACACTGCCAGAGCCAATTATACGCTTACAGAAACAGTTACAGGAACTTACGACTTTTTGGACGCCAATATTTCAGGTAACTGTAATGAAATTTGTGGAAATGGCATTGATGATAATAATGATGGAAAAACAGATTGTGAAGACCTCCAATGTATGCCTATTCAGTTGGTCGATTTGGACACCATTATTTCTAGTACTTACTGTTTAGACTTACCGATTGGAGATACTGCTATTTACACCATTTTATTAGATGGAAATAATTATCAACCAAATGTCGTTTGTGATTATCAACAGGTTCAAGGCTATTCTACTTTAAATTTCACCAATTTTAATAGCCCTCCGCATGCAGTTACTTGGGTCTATAATGGAACTCCATATTCTACTACTGTTAATACCGTGGAAGAGTTAGTTGATTGGATGAACGTCATTGATAATGATGCCAAATGGAGGTCAGATTTAGTACCAAATATTATCGCCTATACTCAAAAGAATAATGTAGATACTTACGGTTCAATTAGTGCCGATCACGGCAATAGTGGTTCAACAAGTAGTGTAACTAATGTAAATGCGACCTTTGTACCTTTTGGTGTAGAAGTAGACGTAATTACATTGGATAGCCATCAAATTATTATCATTAATGAAAATAGTGGTTGTACGGATACGCTAGATTTAGTGTATATCAACAAAGCCCCTATTGCAATCAATGACACCATAGCAACACCAGAAAATATAGGACTTATTATTGATATACAAAATAATGACTCAGACCCAGAAAATGATTCATTAACGACTACTATCATTGGCACCTCTACCGCAGGCGTTAATCCAACCGTTTTAAACAATGATAGCTTAGACTACACCCCACCAACAGATTTTGTGGGTATTGATACCATTACTTATCAGATCTGTGATAATGGAATGCCTGTTCTTTGCGACACGGCAATGGTATTCATTAACGTTCAAGCTGATAATGATGGAGATGGAGTGGCAGATGAAGATGATTTAGATGATGATAATGATGGTATACTAGATTTAGTAGAAAATTGTGGAGTTGCCACTAATTTAATTTTCACTAATACTCTAGACATTTCAGGAACGTTAAATGGTGCAGCATTTACCTACATTGGTACAGGTCGAGGAGGTGCTAGAACAGCATTTACTACTCGAAACTTGGCGAATGCACCAGAAGACTTTGAACCAGCAGATAGTATTGTTCCAGTAATTACGGTTGGTGGTGATTTTGGTGGTTCGGTCAGTTTCAACCAGCCTGTGGCGCATCTAAGAATGCTCGTAGATGGATTAGCTGGTGGCAATGAATGGACTTTTGACCAGCCCTTTAAGCTTGTTTCATCAGGCGGCGATAGTCCGATGACCCAAAGCCCAACCAATACGTTGCGATTGGTGAATAATGCTGACACAAATGGTGGCGCAACAATTGAATTTTTAAATCCTGTAACAGTGATCAATTTCACGTCTAATGCAGGAGATAACACAGATGAGGCCTATATCTCCTTTTATGCTTGTGGTAGAGACACCGATCAAGATGGTATTATTGACGGCTTAGATTTAGATAGTGACGGAGACGGCTGTCCAGATGCAGTAGAAGGAGGCGGAAACTTTGTAGCCACCGATTTGGCAACCTCTGGAATGAATGGAGGAAATACGTCCAATGGTGGTACTTATACAGGCAGTTTCACATCTGGTGTACAAGATAATTTAACGGGGAATATCTCCAGCACAGACCCTGTAGGGGATGGCATTGTAGATGCAATGGGGCAAGTCACTCAGGTCAATGGAAATACAGTCCCTGCGGTAAGCCAAACACTAGGCACTAGTCAAAATGGATTATTAGAAAATTGTACAGACTTCGATAGCGATGGCGTACCAGATATTTACGATATAGATGATGATAATGATGGTATCTTAGATACAGATGAAAATTGTTCACCGAGCCTTTTAGTGAGTTGGGACCAATCTTTCAGTGATGTCATTACCATTAATAATACCTCTTTTGTTAGTTCAGGTACGACACTAATGGGTGGTCCTAACTTGACCCTTTCTACTTTCAGAGGCTTTTATTTATTCAACGGTGCATCAACAGGAGATTTAGCGGCTGCGCAAGCTGGTGGCAACTGGATAGAAGGTTCCTTTGCAACAACCAATAATGTTCCTGCGACTACGGAAATCGTAGGTGCAAGTCATTTACCGCGAGGAAATGTCACTTTTGATTGGGCATTAGCCATGTCTAATGATGATTTTGTAACCGAAACTATTTTAGTTCAAGATCAAGCACATCTAACATCTGCTCCAACCTTAAGTCAGTCTTTCACCTTAGCTCCGAACACCAACTATAAGGTAAGGATATACGCTTATAATTCTTTGAGTGGTAATGGTCATCGGTTCGATAATTTCCGATTGTTCGAAAACAGTTGTGCAGATTTGGATGGAGATGGAATCCCAAATCGTCTTGATTTAGACTCAGATGGCGATGGCTGTCCCGATGCAGCAGAAGCTGGTCATAACCAACTGGTTCAAGCTGATAGCACAATTGCAGGGCCTTACGGCGAAAATGGTCTAGCATCTAGTGTTGAAAATAACGATTCGGATATCGCAACCGTTAATTATACTATCAATGAAACCAATCTAGGAACTGCCGATTTTATAAATAGCTCCGTAGAAAATGGTTGTGATCAAATCACCACTCTAATGCTTAAGGTAATGCTTCAAGGTGCCATGTGGGGCAGTTCAGATAGCTTAATGCGGGATGATTTAAGAAGTCAAAATGCTATTCCATTAGCTCAACCTTATAATCAAGCATTTAATAGAACCAATCGGTTTACCCATTTGGGAGGTGGGCAAGAAACAACAACAGCCATTATTTTAAATGCCAATGTAGGGACGCCAGATGCAATTGTAGATTGGGTATTTGTAGAATTGAGAGATCCTTCTGATTCTACCAGTGTATTCCAAACCATTTCTGCTTTGGTACAGAGAGATGGAGATGTGGTAGATGCCACTACGGGCGAACCGCTTGTGTTAACCAATCCGCCATTATCCTTTTTTGTAGCCGTTAAGCATAGGAATCACCTTGGAGCGATGAAAAATAGCCCCGTCCAAACAGTAAACGATACAGCAACCATTGACTTTACGACTATGGCGCTCAATGAATTCTACGCACAATCAGGTTATGAGAATTTAGCTGTGACTACTGAAAGTGGAAAACGTGCTTTGTGGGCAGGAAATGGAAATATTGACGTTAAATCAAAATATGATGGTGCGCAAAACGACCGAATTGTCATCGGTAATAATGTTTTAACGGATGAATTAAATCTTGCTTCGTCTTTAAATTATGCAAATACGTTAGGGTATTATTTAGGAGATCTTAATATGGATGGAAGAGCGAAGTATGATGGAATTGATAATGACAGAATTATTCTACAAAGTATAATTTTGAATTACACCTTGAATTCCAATAATTTGATGATTAATAATTTTAATAATATGATTGAACAATTGCCATAATCACTTTTAAGGATTCTGATACGCCTTTTCAAACATACTGACTGATTTATGTTGTTTAGAGGGCGTATCATTATTCGTGCGCAGAGAGAGAGGGTAGGAGTATTTTCCATGTCACAATTAATTTTTTTTGGGTTAAAGTTGACAATTAATTTTATTTAATTTGCGACCAGTAGAATCTTGCGACAAAAAACTTCTAAAAATTATTTTTATAAAGCTATTTCTTCGAAATTTATAAGTCGTTGAATTTCAATATTTAATGATTTTGATAAAAATAATTTTTCTCTCCAAAGTACGGTTAAAGGCATTTTAAAAATAGAAAGAATCATCTTATCGGCAAATTGAATTTTCTTAGAACTTCACGATCTAAGGCTTATTTTTTTATTGAAAATGGGCTGTTTGGAAATGTATTTTTTCAAAAAGAAAGTGGATTTTAAAATGACTAAAAATGTACAAAATGAAAAAAAAGTTTCAGTTATTGCTTTGCTTAGCCTTTGGCTTTTTTAATAGTCATGCACAAAATGCAGATTTTACTTTACGATATAATCAAACAAGTAATGAATATGAAGTTTATGTGAAATCAGATATAGACTTTCCAAAGTTTTTTGTTGGTGGAGGAAGTCAAATTTCCATTGTTTTGCCATCAGAAATTGAAAATAGTCGCCTTTTAGTAGAAACGGTAGAAGGAGGCCCATGGCTAGACAACTCTCAACTATACGCGCCCGATGCCTGCAAAACGTGCGACTATCACGGAATCGCTTCTAATGGATCGATGATCTCTTTGAAGAAAGGCGAAGAAAAACTACTATTTACATTCGTCGTTCCTTCCATAGATTCAGAAAAAAGTATCCGACTTTTTGAAAATAACCGAGATCCGCAATCTAACGCTCAGGGTATGGCTGGTGGTGATTTTAACAATTACTTTGCATGTGCATTGACGCTAAAAGATGCTTATCGAAAAAATTATAGCAATGGCAAACAACTATCAGGTACGATAAAAACGTGGGCAGGATTTGAGGTAGATTTAGTAAATATCGCTAATGAAAATTTAACGGTCTTAAATGACAAAGAAGGTACTTACCAAATCGATGTATTAAGTAATCAAACCTATAATATTGCACCTAGTAAAAATGATGATCCATTAAATGGGCTGAATACCTTGGATATTATCAAGATTAGACAGCACATCTTGAATCAAACGCCATTTAATATTTCCGAACAATGGATTGCTGCTGATATCAATAAATCTGGTACGATCTCGACCGCTGATATAGTAGAATTAAGACAACTTATTTTAGGAAATATTAAAAAATTCAAGCAAAATACAAGCTGGCGTTTTGTAGAAACTACTCATCAATTTGATAAAACATTTCCACTTAAATCACAATTTTTAGAAGTAGTAAATATTCCATTTCTAACAGATGATCGGGTGATAGATTTTACCGCTATCAAAATTGGTGATGTTGATGGAAGTGTAGTCCAAAATGCGCCTTCAATCGAAGCGAGCAGCAATAAAACATTAAATTTAGACTTAGAAGATGTCTTTTTGAAGGCAGGTGATACCTACACAACGACCTTTACCACCCAAGCATTTAATGACTTATTGGGCTATCAATTGTCTTTACAAGTCGAAGGACTTGTGGTAGAAACGGTCAAAAGTGATCTTGGCAGCAAGGATAATTTTGGACTAAGCCAACAAAAAGATGGATTGATTAGTACCAGTTGGAATCAAACCAATACGGAAAGGGAGAAACTTCCTACTATTGCTAACTTATTCAGCGTAACGATCAAGGCGCAGAAAGATGGTCTATTGAGTGAAATGCTTGCCTTAACTGAAAAGCCAACAGCTATTGAGGCTTATGATATGGAAGGCAATAAGATGGATATTCAACTAGTTTTTTCGTCCCCTTTAGGAGAAAAATCTTTTGAATTGTACCAAAACGAACCGAATCCATTTAAAGAGCAGACAAAAATTGGATTCTACTTACCAGGAGATAGTCAAATAGAACTAGTTTTTAGAGACGAAGCTGGTCGAGTATTAAGAACCATAAAAGAAGATAGAAAAGCAGGCTATAATAGCTTCGACTTTAATAAAAAAGACTTTAGCAGAGGGCTAATTTTCTATCAATTAGATACTAAATTTGGCTCCCAAAATCGTAAGATGTTGCGATTGGAATAAATTAAATTATCCAGTGACTTCCCCCGTCACTGGATAATTTTAAAGCATTTTGTCTATCGGCTAAACCCACTGAAATACTCCCAGAAGAACGAAATAATTCGGTAGCAAACGCAGCTTAAAAAATTAATCCCCAAGAAAAAGTAAAAAAGATAATTTTAAAGGCAAAAAAGTAAAATTGGCACTTTTATTGCCTTATATATACCATCTGAATTATTACTTTTTACTTTCTAGAGAATCATTATAATCATAAGGCTATCCCTCCTCTCCCCACATCTATATATCTTAATAGTTTAATTATACAGATGTTTTACTATCCCTCATTCAATATAGCTCGAATATAAATGATTGTATCTAGAATGACTTCCCTCTTCATTTTATACTCTTTCCTATATTGCTTTCAATTTCAATAAATTTTAGTTGTTTAATCTAAACGGTTGTTTCAAATGAATTAGAAATGAATAGACTAATATGATTTAGTTTACCTTTCTATCATAATAAGATACCTACGTTTTGTATTAAAGCACGTCATTCAAATAATTATTCCCCTCAAAATAAAAAAAGCCAGGATAAAAGTATCCTAGCTTGGAGCATAAGTCCCTGTGAGAGGACTCTTATTCGATATTAAAAAAACTACTAAAATGATACCAAAATCATCTTTTTGATGCATTTATAGGTAATCAGTTTAAATTAAATTTCCTCTCCATAATTTTATCGCTCCACTTAATAAGACTATTCCGTTAATTCCCAAAGATTCTTAATTCGCTCTATCGCAACAATTAAGAAATAACAACCTGTTTTTAGGTGTGACTACTGGATGATCCATAGGACTTTCAGCAGTTGTATACCTGTGGGCGGGTTATGATGTTCAGTTTTTAGATAAGTCTCTTTGAGACCATCTGATCTCTGATAAAGGAGTGTGCGCACTTCTCAAATACGGCAAGAATAGTCTTTACCATACTTTTGTCCCGATTATAATAATCGGGACTTTTTCATTTCTTCGAACCGATTAAAATAGGCAACCAGCAAGGTATAATCACTTTGTCTGGAATAACTTTTTTATGCCTAAACCCAAATAAAAAACTAGCTGTCAGTACACCAAACGGTAATCATCATGAATCAGAATTTTACGACCAACAAAAGTTCAAAAAAGAATTCCATGAAAAATCTTTCTCAGAATCTGCGCGATTTTGCGACCAGCCCATCTATGCCTACTAAGCAGTTCTGCTTATGGGCTTTTGTATTTTTAGGACTCTTCACTTTTACTGCTTTTACAGGGCAGACTTATATAAAGGAAGGCAATTTTTTTCAACGGATGTTGAACGTGATGAAAGCTGAGGTGGCGGAAGTTATGGTGGAGGCAGATGCTATTTCCGAACAACAGGCAGGGCAATTCATGTCATTACAGCTAAGTTGCGCAGGAATCGTCGGAGGAACGTCAAATGATGATGACTTCGATGGAGACGGTATATGTAATAGTGATGATATTGACGATGATAACGATGGGATATTAGACATTAATGAGTCTGGAACTTGTCCTCCTCCTCCAAGTAATTTAGAAATACCTGCTGGTACAGGTGGTATTTCAAGTAGTTACGCTAGATTATCTTCTGGAACGTATGCCAATTGGGAAATTATTGGCGGTCAAGTTGACTTAGTAGCCGTAAATGCTTTTGGTTGGTTAACGAATGGAGGCATTATGATAGATGGAGGAGCATCAGATGGTAAAATGAAACGAGATATTACAACCGTTCCAGGAACAACTTATAACTTTGGTTTCTATCATGCTGCTCATTCTTCAGGAGCATTACCACAAACGGGTAAAGTAGAAATATTAGATGGGTCAACCGTATTGGCTAGTGTACCAGTCAATAGTACAGAAAGAATTAATGTAGGTTCTCACCAAGTATCTCTCCTATTTACGGCTACTTCGGCTACTACGACTATTACCGTAGAACAAACTTCGAATAATAGTGGATATGGTAGTGTGTTTTCGGGTATGGGGTTTGAAGTAGCTTGCAATTCAGATATAGATACAGATTTGGATAATATAAGTGACCGATTTGACCTAGATTCAGATGGCGATGGTTGCTATGATGTGGCAGAATCTGGAGCAGGTGCTGTTAGCGATTCGTTAGTCACTCAAAGTAGTGCTTATGCTAGTGTAGGTTTGAATGGTTTAGCTAATCACCTAGAAACAAGTGAGGATAATGGTACTATTAGTTATACCTTACAAGCTTATTACCAAGATAGCTTATTAAATGCTTGTGCGGATAATGATAATGATGGCATTGGCGATTTAATTGATATTGATGATGATAATGATGGTATTTTAGATATAGTTGAGTGTGATTTATCTGCCCTTAATCTAGCTGTTAATGGCTCATTAACTGGCCCTTCCATTGGAACAGCTTGTAGTTTCCAAAACCAAATTCCCGATGGTTGGGCAAACTCAATTATTACACCAGAAACTTTTTCTTTGCCGCTTAATACTTGTATGGGAGCTTGGGAGGAGTCGAAAGATGGTGGCTCTTGGATGGTTGCTGGCGGTTTTGGAAGTGGCGGAGAGGCTTTTGCTCAAACTATTAACGGACTAATTATCGGAGAACAATATGAAGTTCGTTTTGAGCAAACAGTTGGTGGTGGAACAAGAGGTCAAGATAACCCTGTAGAAGGAGGTTATTGGACGGTTACCTTCGGTTCAGAAGTGCAGAATAGTTCGCTCCTTGCTGCTACTGCAACGGCAGTTGGGTGGTTTGATGAAGTAATGACTTTTACCGCAACTGCTACTTCTCAACAATTACAATTTCAAGGTAGAATAGACCCTAGTGCAACTAGTGGTGTTTCTTATATGGGAATTGATGATATTCGAGTAACACATAAGGTCGCCGTTCCTTGTGATTTAGATGGAGATGGTATTAGCAACCAATTTGACCTAGATTCGGATGGCGACGGCTGCTATGACCTAGCCGAATCTGGCGCAGGTGCAGTAGGCGATTCTTTAGTCAC
>CALDTJ010000287.1 GCA_937924145.1 uncultured Saprospiraceae bacterium | reverse complement strand
GGCTACGAAAATAGAATTTTAGCCGCCGAAGATTTTAATAATGACCTAAAAGATGCAGGAGAATTGGGCGCAGGGCATACGGTAACCGCTTTATACGAAGTGATTCCGACAGGTGTAAAAAGTAAGTTTGCTAATGCTGTTGATCCGCTAAAGTATCAAGCCAATCCTACTCCAAAAACGGTTAGTTATTCAGAAGAATTGATGACCATAAAGCTAAGGTATAAGCAACCAGATGGTGACAAAAGTCAGTTGATAGAGCGTCCAATAATGGACGGTCAACTTGCTTTGAAAAAGGCGAGTGATAATTTTAGATTTTCTGCGGCTGTAGCCGAATTTGGCTTATTACTCCGAGATTCTGAATTTAAAAATAAAGCCAATTTTGCGCAAGCTATCCAATTAGCCAAAAATGGAAAAGGGAAAGATGAAAATGGCTATCGGGCGGAGTTAATTCGTTTGATGGAAATGGCAGAATTGATGCAATAAAAAATCCAATTTTTTCTTTTTATTTTTTGTGAAAGACCTTGGAGATTTTCAAAATCTCTAAGGTCTAAATAGTTGATCGTCAATGCATTCGATCCCCTCGAACCTCCAAAGTAGGCAGCATTTCCTTCTCATAAGCCAAGTATTCCTGCCATCTAGCATTAGCCTTTTCCTTACCAGCATACTTACGAGCTAAGTCGATAAATAGATGATAATGCCCAGCCTCAGAAACCATAAACTTATGATAGAATTCCTTCAAATTGTCATCCGAAATATGTAGCGATAACAAACGAAATCGCTCGCAGCTCCGTGCCTCAATCAAAGCAAAAGTCAATAATTTTTCTAATAATTGATCGTCTCGACTGCCACCTTTTTTATTGAATTTCATCAATTTATTGACGTATTCATCCCGACGTTGCTCCCCTAATTCAAGTCCTCTTTTGTCTAATTCGGCTAAAACTAATCGAAAATGCCCCCATTCTTCCGTTACAATTGGTGCCAATGCTCGAACCA
Source organism: uncultured Saprospiraceae bacterium (assembly GCA_937924145.1). Taxonomy (GTDB): domain Bacteria; phylum Bacteroidota; class Bacteroidia; order Chitinophagales; family Saprospiraceae; genus JAFMDF01. The sequence continues at coordinate 2,773 of CALDTJ010000287.1, read as the reverse complement.
TTTCCTTTCTTTCTGGAAACTTCTGAATCAAGGTAATACAAGAAGTTGCCGCCTTTTGCTCACAATAAGCATGGTCGGTTAAAATGTCCTCCAAGCTAATTTCTGCCATATTGACCCATCTTGGATCAGTCGGTAATTTTAAGCCTAGTTTATGTAATTTTTCTGCCATACGATTTTGATATTTTAGTATTGTGCTAAGTCGAACGTTTCTTCTGCCCAAGTCAGATAATCTTCAAATATTTGTTTTAGTTCTTTGTTTTTGGTGTCAGGGAGTAAATCAAAAATAGGGTAGGTGCCAGGGCGATTTCTGTAATAAACGTCAGCAATTAATCCAACCTCTCTATTATAACCTACCAATCCAATGATCTTAAATTTTTCCCCTCTTTTAAACTCCATTTTTCCTCTTGATTTGGCTGGTATCGGGAATCTGAGTTTTTTCTCTAAAAATAGTTTCCAGTTTTCCCAATCCATCAAATCAGGTTTTTGCAAAAGTACCGATTGTAACCTTTCTTTGGTGGGAACATCCAAATAGTTCCATAAATAACGGTGTAAATTTTTATGATAAGCGGCTTTTGACTCCTTTTCGGTATCTCTAGGCTGACATTTTCTTAGTTGTTTTTCGCTCACTTCAAAATTCTGAAAATCTTCGGAAGAATTCACCATGCGTTCAACAAATTCGGCAGGTAGTTGGTTGACCGAAATACTATCCAATTCAATATCATAAAAAACATCATGTTCATCGAAACCAGAAAATATCCCTACTATTCTTCCGACTAGGCCACTTAAATTTATCCCATTTTCTTCATCAATCACCCTTTTACCAATTTTGACGGAAGTACCTTCTTTAAATTTTGCATTTCTTTCAACTAAATTCTGTACGCCGAAAGGGTCAAACAAATCATCCTCATCTTCTTCATCGGGATGTCCAAACATATCAGCTAAATCATTGATGTCCATATCCCCATTCATCAAGTCATTCAACATGCCTATCATCTCCTCGGGAGAAGGTTGGTTGAGCTGTTCGGCTCGCATCATTTCTTCCAGTGGTTTGGTATTGCCCAATTTAATACATTCAGCAAATACTTCTTTTAAGCCAGTCAACCGCTCAATAGATTCATCCAATTGTTCTAGGGCAGCATTCATTCCCATCCCCTCTTTTTCGGCTCGTTTCATATCCGTCAACATCTTTCCCAAGTCGGATGCCCGTAGATTTTTTAACTCCTGACCATTTCTATCTATTTGATTATTAATGAATTGTAAGTCTCTTTCCAATCGTTCAATCTCTTGATCTAAGACATCGACGGTCAATGATTTTACTTGAGATAAATCTAAATTTTCCGATAGAAAAAGTTGCTCTAATTCCAATAAGGTCTGAATATCTCCCGCCTGATAAGCCTCATTAATCTTTTGCATCATTTGGTGATATTCTTCTTCATCAGCTTTAGTAGGTGCTTTATCAGGATGAAACTTTTGCGACAATCGAATGAAAATTTTTCGAATATCCTTTTGCTCTTCTTTATTGGGCTTAACCGCAAACATTTCAAAAATATCTCGCATTTTCGCCCGCTCATTTTCATCAAAATGGTGCTCGAAATCCTCCGAACCCATTTCATCTATTTGCTCTTTATAATCCTTGAAATCCTCCCCGAACATATCTTCACTACTAAATTCCTGTTCCATGCTTTTCAATGCCATCTTATCTTCTCGACTCAGCCCTTTGATTTTCTTCATTTGTTGGACTAACTCCAAAATTTCCAAGCGAAGTTTATCCATTTGAGCCATTTTGCTCATAACCTGCCCCGTCCCTGACCGTTGGATGTCCGTAACCTTATTCTTGGTATTTTCTAACCTAGTTTTTAACCCTTTTAGCGTCCTTTTCCGCTTAGTCAATCGACTTTGCAAATCTTTAATCAACGCCTCTTTCTTTAATATTTCTGGACTTTTTGTGATTTCTTGACTCATAAATTAGGTGTGTAGTTTGCTGAATTTTAATAGCTTTATTGAGTGCTTTTAAACCTTTTATTAGAAAAAAGGGTTTCAAATACTCAAATTTTTTCAAAGCTACTTTTCGCAAAGATGCAAAGTTTTAGAAGAGTGGACAAAAAAAACAGGTAGCTCTTTGGAGAACTACCTGTTTTATATCTAATCCAAAGTTTGATATACACGTATCAGACAATTTCAAATTCTAACGACACCCCACAAGTTCCAAATATGAATTCCGAAGAGCATTCAATACGAATAGCCCCCGATGAAATCGGGGGAAATGAATAAATAGGGCGTTGGAGGGGTTGTGTAAAAAGTCGATTTTATCAATAAATTATTATTTTTAATAAAATGTTTATCGTTGATTATTTTGGTTTTAAACATGTAAAATATTCTAATATTTTACATATTTTGACTTTCTACACAACCCCAATAATAGGAATTTTAATGTTCAAGTCTTTCAGACTTGTAAGGAAGTGCTTAAAATATCACTTCCCCCAATTTTATTGGGGGCTATTCACCTTCAATCCTTTCAGGATTTGATGATTAAAAGATGTGGGGTGTCGATAGAATTCTAAATTGTCTGATACGTTGAGTTTTTGACAAAATTAGATATTGACTCTTTTCTTCCGTTGACCTACCCGATTGCAGGTAGGTATAAATTTTATTGGATTTCTTTTATTTCTACTTTCCCATCAACATGTTTAGCAAACCTTCCTTTTGCCCTCTCGTGAACGGGCGCATTGGTATCCCAAGGCCAACCTCCAAATTGGGTTTCTTGAAAATCTTG
>CALDTJ010000286.1 GCA_937924145.1 uncultured Saprospiraceae bacterium | reverse complement strand
TTTTTATACAACCAAAAATCCGATAAAAGAGACCTTGGCCCTTTATCAAAAATACAATCAAAGTGAGTTAGCTAAATATGCTCAACAGATGTCCTTCATCGCCCCCAAAGGCTTTTGGGAAAACGAACAATACACGAGTATTAATCTAACCGAAAACTTAGTGAAGTTAGTTGAAAATGGTATGAAGATCACTAAGGTTTGTATGAGTCGTTGAGCCCCTGAAAAAGCCAATAATTAAGCCCTTGAGTCAATTGGCTCAATGACACATCACAAACAAGTTGAACATAGCCGCATTTTCAGCAGAAGTCTATGCAAAAAGCAAGGAACTCTTTGTTGCCTAGCGACCCGTTCGTATTAATAAATGGAAAAATACGAAAAGAAAGATGATAAAAAAAGCAAAGACGTAGATTTTATGTTTTCAGTTTTACACATTGTTATGGTGTTAAACACTAGGTATTTGACATAGTCTTATCAGTACCTAGAAGAAGTCTAAGCAGCAAAGGGGATGAATTCGCCTTCGGGGGTAATAATTTGCACCTGTATCGGTGGACTTCGGCCAATCGGTATCCACTGTTGAGGAATAAAACCAAGTACTTTCAATGTTTTTGCTCCACAAAAAGAGCAAGCATTTATATCCTTTCCTGTCAACTGCTCCAATCTCTCTTTCCAATGTAGCGGATTAATAGCAGGTGGTTGGTGCTTTAAAAGTGATTGAACTGCCCTAAGTTTAGTTTTTCGGTTTCTAATAGCTAAAATGCCAAAATATCGGATTCGTTGAAAACCTTTTGGTAAAACGTGAAGTAGAAATCGCCTAATAAACTCAAAGGCATTTAAGGTTAATTTTTTGATTTTGGGTAACCCTTTTTCATCTTTTTTTTTGTAATTTTTGACCGAGAATGTGATTTTATTTCCTTTTAATCCAACAATTCGGTGGTTAGAAATGGCAACTCGATGTGTGTATCGACTCAAATAATTCAAAATTTGAGCAGGTCCACCGAAAGGCATTTTAGCGTAAACATTCCAATTTTTACGCTGTAAAGTGGTAAATAAGTTACGCAATTGTGCGACCTCTTCATAAACTTTAGCCTGCCCAAAAAATTGTAATTGCTCATTTTCATAAGCCTTAGTCAATAATTTGAGAAAAATAGCTTTAAAAATTGGAGATAATACCTTTTTATTGGGTGCTAAAAAAGCTTTCTTTTTCGTATTTAACCATGCTGTTCCGTTTTCATTTAAGCCACCAGCGGGAATAATTAAGTGCAAATGTGGATGTAAGGACATATTTGAACCCCAAGTATGCAGCACGGCAATCATCCCTGTCTGTGCGCCTAACCACCGACCATCTTTGGCTATTTGTTTAATAGTCTGCCAAGTTGCCTTGAAGAGTAAATTATAGATTAATCGGTCATTGGATAGTACTAGGGAGTTTAATTCATGCGGCAAGGTAAATACCAAATGAAGGTAAGGGACAGGTAATAATTCCTGTTTTCGTTTCTCAACCCACTTCTCTTTTTCAAAAGCTTGACACTGTGGACAATGTCGGTTGCCACAAGAATTATAATGGACATGCATGCCACCACAAGAAGTGCAGACCCAAGCATGTCCACCTAAAGCCGAAGTGCGACAATTTCTAATCGCATCTATTACTTTTAGGTGGGCAGAAGGTAGCCGATACTTCCGAACGTATGCTGCCCCGTATTTCTGGAATATTTCCCCAATTGTTGGCATTATTTATCCATAGGATGGTCAATATTGTGGAGGTGTTTGGTACTTAAATGTAAATAATGGGAGGTCGTCCTTACATCTGTATGTCCTAGCAATAATTGTACCTTGGTCACCGAAACGCCCGATTCAATCAAGTGCGTAGCAAAGCAATGACGTAAAGTATGGGGACTGGCTGGTTTTTGTAGCCCTGATTTAGTTTTTGCCTGATTGAATATTTTACTTACTGTACTAATCCCAATAGGGTGGCTAGCAATCATCCCATTGAATAAGTAGTCGCTGGGTTGATACCTTCTATAATATATCCGTAATTGAATTAACATTTTTTGAGAAAGTAAAGTATAACGGTCTTTTCCACCTTTGCCTTGGTCAACTCGAATCAACATCCTTTGGGAATCAATATCACTTATTTTCAATTGAACTAATTCACTAATGCGCAACCCTCCGCTGTAGAGCATCATTAATATGGACTTATGTTTGGTATTGGTCGTTACCTCAAATAGCCGATTGACTTCTTGTTCAGATAAAACATTAGGTAGGGTCTTGAGTCTCCTTGACCGAGGTATCTTATTGGAGTCCCAACCTTTATTTAGCACTTTTTCAAAAAGTATTTTTATAGCACTATATGCTCCATTTACAGAGGATTGGGTGTACTTCCTTTCAACCACTAAATAAATTAGATATAATCGAACGGCCTCTAAATCAAGTTGAGAAGGGCAGCAATTATGATGCTGTGCAAATTGACTAATGTGGTCAATATAACTTCGAATGGTGGCAGACGCATAGCCTCGATATAATAAATAATCGGTGGTCTTTTTTCGTAGTGGTGTCATAAAACTAATTATTGATGAATATTTTTTACGACATCAATTTTTAGTTTTTTATACTTGTTTTCAATTGGTACACAGCACTTTATGTGACTGCTTAATAGATTACCGCAACGCGGTTTTGTTCAACTTCTTCATATTACCACCCAAGTAGCACTATATCTAAAATGCAAAAGGTAGTAAATAATGTATAGATTAATATTTATACACTTGATAATCAACAAAATAACGCTTAACAAAAGCTATTTTGCTATTTCCACTCCCAAATTACAAAAATTCTAACATTACTCAAGTATAATATTTGTATATTTTTGATACTTCCTTAAATTTTTAGATCATCCAAGGGGCTTTTTAGTGCTGCTCTAAACTTATTAGAAATGTGCAAGTATATTTCTGTGGTCTTGATAGAGTTATGACCGAGTAATTCCTGTACCACATGTAAGGGTACTCTTTTCTCTATCAAGTGCGTAGCAAAACTATGTCTTAGACCGTGAATACTTACATTTGGTAATACCTTCGCTTTCTTTTTAGCCTCATCGAATACTTTCTGGATACTGGATTCACCATACCGACCTCCATATTGTCCTTCAAATAAATAGTAGCGAGGTTCGTATTGTGTCAAATATGTTTTCAAATATTTTCTAGCAACATCAGAGAAAAAAGTAAATCGATCTTTCCCTCCTTTGGCATTTTTTATAAACAAAGTTTTTCTATCAAAATGTAAATCATTCACTCTGAGATTTAAAACTTCACTCCTTCTGAGTCCTCCCGAATAAATCAAAATCAACATACACTTATGCTTTAAATTCACACAAACTTTTAATAATTTTTCAACTTCCTCCAACGAAAAAACATTCGGCAGTTTCTTCTTTTTTTTAGGTCGTTCTAATTTCACCACCTTTTCCTCCTGCTTTAAAATTCGGATATAAAAACAGTTTAAACAATTAATCAACTGATTCAATTGACTATCAGAAACATTCTCTTGTTTCTTGTAAATAATATATTTTTCTATTTGCTCTCTACTAATCGAAGACGGTCTAACCTCAGGGAAATGGGTCAAAAAACGCCTAAATAAACCAACGTAAGTCTTTCTCGTTCGCCATGCCTTATGCTCCAACATCAATTTTTCCTCAAAAGCAGTGATGGCTCTTTGCTGCATATCATTTAATGGAAATTTAGGCGATTTTCTTCCCTGTTTTTGAGCCAACTTAAATTCATCTGGAATATCGCTCTTAATCTTAAAATCATATTGTATATGTTTTGAGCCGACCAATTTCCATAACCGCCTTAAACTATCTTTTACATAAGGAATCACCCAACTTTTACTGTCAACGTGCCATTTACGCCCATCAATATCTTTGATTACCCCAATCCATTCCCGTTTATCATAAGCCACCCAAACCTGCAACCACTCTTCATTCACTTTTCTCATCCTTATTTTATCTCCCACAAAAACTTTGAAAGTACGTTCCCCTTGCCGAATCTCTTCTAGCAATAAATCTTTTGGTATTTGTAATAACTTCAGATCGAAAGGAAATTCAACTTTTCTAAAACCACCAACCCTTTGATTCGATGTACCACTAATTTTTGGAGTGGTACAAAATTCTAATCCATCCACAATGCTCAAAGTCTTACCAAATAATGATTTTAGTACAGTCAACGTAGAGACAGTTTTTGGCAAACTCCAATATCGCTCCTCCTTATTCCAAGCACGATCTGGCAACTCCCGAATCTTTTGAATCCAATCCTTTCGCTGCCAAGGTACAAACACCTTCATGCGAAGATCATGTTCTCGCTCAACCTTTATAAACAATTGATTATCAGTCATAATTTTAATTTTCAACAAATAAACGTTCCTTTCCAATAATTAGCCGTTTATTAAACGTTTACATACGTTTGTAAACGTTTACAAACGTTTACAAACGACTAGCCCCTTTGAAAACCGACATAAACGTGCAGCAGATGAGAAAATTATAATTTGAAAATTAAAAATTTCATCCCCTCCTTTCTATCTTTACCATTATCAGACAAGAATGTCTGTGATACGTTAAAACGAAAACCATGCGTTCAATCCTATTCTTTTTTGTTTGCCTACTCTTCGCCTGTTCCCCAACTCCACCTCCGAGCGAGGAACTTACCAACATCAAAATTGCTCGGGACCAATGGGGCGTCCCACATATCATAGCGCCTACTGACGCAGAAGTAGCCTACGGATTGGCATGGGCAGAATGTGAAGACGACTTCAAAACCATTCAAGAACAAATGGCAGGAGGCCAAGGCAAATTGGGAGAAATCAAAGGGCAAGATGGACTGATTATCGACTTTGCGGTCAAGTTTATGGGCTTAGTTGACATCGCCGAAGAACGATACGACAAAGAGGTAACAGGACATTTTAAAACTTATTTAGAAAGCTATGCCGATGGTATAAATGCTTATGCCGCTTTGCATCCAGAAGAAGTCATTCTGGAAGATTTATTTCCCATCAGAGGGCAAGACGGCATCGTTGGTTCTTTATTGGGCAACTTAGAAGTGTCTGGTGCAAGTAAGGATTTGCAAAAAATCATGAATGGAAAAATAGCCAAAGAACTCAAAAGCAATTTCCCGAAAGGATCAAATGCGATTGCCATTTCTAATCGAAAAACGACCGATGGAAAAACTTATCTCGCCATCAATTCTCATCAACCTCTGGAAGGCTGGTATTCGTGGTATGAGGCACATCTGATAAGTGACGAAGGCTTAAATATTTTAGGGGGTACGTTCCCTGGTGGATCGGTTATTTTTCATGGAGTCAATGAGCATTTAGGTTGGGCACACACGGTCAATCATGCCGATTTTTCGGATACTTATAAACTGACCATGCATCCTGATAATGAACTACAATATGAATTCGACGGCGAATGGCTAACCTTAGAAGAAAAACAGCATTGGTCATGGATGAAAGTCGCAGGACCTCTAAAAATCCCCATTCGGCAAACTAGTTATGAAAGCATCTATGGACCTACTTTCGAAACCGACGATGGTTTTTATGCTTGGCGATTTGCAGTCGGTGAAACCATTCGAGCGGGTGAGCAAACGTTTAAAATGAACAAGGCAACTAACTTCGAAGAATTCCACGATGCCTTAGAGATTCAAGGGATCGCCTGTCTGAATATTGTCTATGCCGATAAGGAAGACAACATCTACTTTTTGAGCAATGGACGTATTCCCGTTCGAAATCCTAAATACGATTGGAGTACCGTTTTACCGGGTAATACTTCGGCTACTTTGTGGGATGGTAATATCGTTCCATTAGATAGTTTACCCCAAGTTTTAAATCCTGACTGTGGTTGGGTTTTTAATACCAATAATACGCCCTACTCTGCGAGTGATAGCGTCGGTAATTTTGTAGAAACTGCTTTAAATAAAACAATGGGCTACCAAGGGGTCGGTTTAGAAAACAATCGTTCTTCTCGATTTTTAGAATTGATTGCTCAATACGATTCTTTGAGTTATGAGGATTTCAAGCGCATCAAATACGACCGCCAATATCCATCTAAAATGATGATCCCTAGTGCCACAAATTTAGAGGTACTAATGAATTTGGATGCTAGTAAATATCCCGATATTGCAGACGCCATCAAAATGTTATCTTCATGGAATAGACAGACCTATTTAGGCAATACTTCTGCCCCACTCTTTCTCTTGACTTGGAAACACATTGATGAAATGCGAAAAGCAGACGACAGTGCAGTGCGTGGTGGTGTATTGACAATGGAGCATTGCCTAACGGGTATTCGCAAAGCCAAAGCGGAGTTATTAGAAAAGTACGGTCAATTAGAAGTCGAGATTGGCGAATTTCAAAGACATATCCGTGGAGATGTCAATATCCCACTTGGTGGTGGGCCTGATGTCTTAGCCGCTATGTACAGCATCGAACAGGAAAATGGTCAATATAAAGGCTTTGCGGGCGATTCTTACATCGAATTGGTCCGTTTTGGTCCTGATGGTGTAGAGATTGAATCAGTGAACGCTTACGGTAGCTCTGCCAATGAAGGGGATGAACATTTTACAACTCAGATGGAGCTGTTTGCTGGGCAGAAGTTGAAGAAAATGACGCTGGATAAGGAGGAGGTTTTGCGGACGGCTGTGAAGGTTTATTCGCCTAGTAAGATTATTGAAAACTAAAAGGCCCCGCCCCAATGAACTCAACTTAAACAGAAAAGAAGTATCCGCAACAAACTGTAGTGTCCTAAAACAGGAAATCGATACCATCTTACAATGATATCGATTTACCGACTTAGAATAGCCATCTTCCATGTCTTGTTTTACGAAAAGATGTTCGAACGAAACAGATATTTTCATCCGCCTCCCGTGAACACTTTAACTATGGGATGACTCCTGTTTTCCAACACTTATTTTAATTTGATGGCGACTCAAGTCACCAGTACTATTCCAAATAAATCTTCATATCAGGAATAACGATTTCATTCTTTTCCATCTTATTTAGCTGACGCAATAATTCAATCGGTAAGTTATACTTATTAGCAATCATCGCCATCGTCTCATTTTCTTGTACGGTATGTACTTTTCTCCCATTTCTGTAACTGATGGTGTGATCTCCTCTTTTAGAATTATTAATCACCGCCTCTGTTTCATAGCTATAAGGTACTGGTACAGGATCGTAATTCGGTGGTCGCTCAGTTGTAGTGTTAGTGTTGGTAGTTGTACCGCCTCTTGCGGTCATTTCATCATTCGTATTAACCACACTTCCATTTTGACTATTAATTACGCCTGTATTTATACTGCTAGTGCTTACATTAGTTGGTCCTACTCCGTTGGCAGGACAGAGACAGTTTCCTGTTCTCAAAACTTGTCCAATTCGGATAATATTTGAATCTCCTAAACCATTGATATCACGGAATCTTTCTAAAGTAAAACCATACATTTTTGCCAAATTGGTAAGCGTTTCCCCTTTTTGAACAATGTGATACTCTACCCCACTATTCCACATTTTGTCGGTAGCTCCCATTCCAGCTGTTCCTGTAGAAACATTTGTATTCGCTAGAACTTGTGTTGGGTTTGAATTAGCTGGCGTATTGGTATAACCTGTACTAATTTCCGAGTTTGGAATGGTATAATTTGCTCCATCCGTATTGGTAGATTGTGTATTATTAGCTTTTGCAATAACGACCTCAGGTGTTTTGGTATACAAACTCATACAAGGTACGATTCTACCATTTTCGCCCAATTTATTCCACTGTTGCAATTGTTTAACCGTCAAACCATTTGCTTTGGCAATACTATACAAGGTCTCTCCTCTTTGCACAATGTGCATTCCATCAAAAGCAATTCCAGTACAATCACCGTTTGGCTTAGTTGCACCCTTTGCTGTTAAATCAGGCGTATTACTTGGAGCAGCCATTGCCTTTTCAGTAGCTGCTTTTACAACAGCTGGAGATTTAGTGTATAAACTCGTACAAGGTTTAATAGTAGATTTGTCATTCAGTTTATTCAATTTTTTCAACTGATTCACTGTCAAATCATTGGCTAATGCAATACTGTATAAAGTTTCTCCTTTTTGTACAATATGCACTCCATCATAATCAAGTTTGTTACAAGTATCAGCAGGTTTAACAGCTGCCTTCGTAGTATTGTAAGCCGTAGGTTGCGCTCCTGATTTTGGGTACAATACCTCTGATTTTTTAGCAATATCAGTATACACATCATCTGAATTTGCCACATTCGTAGATGCAGTTGCTTGTGGAGTGTTTGCTGCTGGAGCGGTATTTCTATACAAAACCTCCGCATTTGCGGCTTTTGGCAATGCCCCATCAGCTGCTGAAGTATTGTTTGCCACTGAATTTGGTGGCAACACATACAAAGACTGACATGGTTTAATTAAGTCTTTTTGCCCCAATTTATTCCATGCTCTTAGCTGAGCAACTGTTATGCTATATTGTCGAGCGATACTGTAAAGCGTTTGGCTTGTTTGAACAATATGCACTCCTTGATAAGACAATTGATTACAGTCTGCACCTTTAGGTCGGAAAGTAGGTTCTGGCTTTTGTGGCTGATCATATCCAAACAATAAGTCGCTACCTGCGGGTCTATACTCTGGAGCAGGAGGTGTATTGTCAACTGGAAAAATTACCTCAGGAGATTTATTTGGAGCAGCCGTAACCGCTGGTTTATTCCTAGTGGCAGGTTGAAATCTTGGTGATTCTTCCTTCATAGGTGCTGGTGTTTGCTCTACTAAGATTTCAGCACCACCGCCACATTTTCGATCCATATATTCTGCTAAAGGCATATTATTCACCTTGACCAATTGCAGAATATTTCCTTCTGCCTCAGCTTGGTTCAAACCAGTTTTTTCAGTAATAATTCCTAAACCAGGCACAAATGTCATATCTGTATAAGGCTTACAAGTCTCAATCGGAATTTTTTTCAATAAAATAGCATCTGAACACACCTGCTTTTCTGTTCCCACAAAATAAACTTTAGTTTCAGAACTTCTGTCCGCCAAATTATTTTCCATGACTCCAATATCACTGGTCGCATAAGACATTCCATATTGATTCCCTCGCATGGAAACACTGGTCTTACTATCTTTCATATAAGTCGCCAAATGCACTGGAGAAACAATATAATTTTTGCCTACTTGTCGAACAATATAGACTTTATCCTTCCCAGAATTAATCGAATTGGCTAATAGATCATTTACCTTCATCTTTCCACAAGTCTTAGTGCCTTTGGGCATTCTTTTGACCTGCTTGATGCTTTCAACTCCAATTTCCATAACCACTCGCTCCGAATCATTCGCTCGTAAACTATAGGAAATCAGTCCATTACCCGCCATATTACCGTTGAGTCGATATTCTAATCGATCCATGCAGGCTTGGTCAAACTTGATGTAAATGTTTTTAGAAAAAAGGGTCGCAGATAGGAGAAATGCCAACCCAAGTGTTAAACTACTTCGTAAAATCATTGATGCGTTTTTTGTGTGACAACGGACGTTTTTTTGAGGTGTTGAGATGATGAGAAGATAAGGTGATGAGGTTGACTCAATATACCCTCCTATGCATAATCAGAACACTTCAATTATTAGACGCAGTTTCCGTTGAAAAGTCTCTCATAAATACAGCGACAAGGTACGACATTTTAGTATGCTAACCAATTGATTACTTGTAGATTGTGGAAAAAAAGACGGTGGATTGGCATTTTTTTAAGTTTGTTGGATGATTTTTTATGCTCTATGCCCTTGATTTAATAGGTCCGACGGATTGAGCGGATTAGGCGGATTTATACGGATTTCTAAATACGACATTCAAAAAATTCGTTTAAATCCGCTGGCTATCCCATCCGCAAGCGGTTCACAAACGGTGTTTGTTCATGACTAATCCGTACAACCTATTAAGCGTAGTACTGAATGGATTGACTTAAATAAAAAAACTGCAGCTAAAAATCAGCATGCAGTTTTAATAAAAATGAAATTAAGAATTGCATTGTTTAGTCGGGTGATTTTCAAATATCTAGTTTTTATTACCTTCCATTGGTGTTACTTTTTTGGTAGTAA
>CALDTJ010000285.1 GCA_937924145.1 uncultured Saprospiraceae bacterium | reverse complement strand
CTCCACAGGCGCCGCCAATTCCTCCTCATAATAATTCGTCGCATCAAACAGCAAATTAGCAAAATCTCCCACCTCTTTTTTCAAGCGATCATCTGACCAACCCAAGTACTTTTGCAAGTCTGCAAAAACAACTTCTTGAATATCATCAATGCTATCAATATCAAAATAAAGTCGCCCCGTACGACGCACAAAAAAGTCGTCTGCTCGGTTAACCATTTCGTGATGCACAGCAAACCAAGCCTCTGCTCGAGCTAAGGCAATAGCAGGCGAATCACTAGCAAAATCTTTCATCTTTTCGATGATGGTCTCTGCTTGTTTACCGTAAACAGTGGCTAAATACCAGCCGTAATAAGGCTTTAAACCCAACTTCTCTGCCCGACCTTGCAATGCTTCTATGTAAGTATAAACTGCGGTAGAACTCGCAAAAGGATTTTCAGTAAGGAAAATATTTCTAGTCTGACATTTTTTAAATGCTCGTTTTTCGGACTTTGGAAATTGTTTTAAAACCAGGTCCACAATTCGTTGTGCCATCTTTCGGTAACCTGTCAATTTCCCTCCTGCAATAGCAATCAAGCCTCTTGGAGAAACAAAAATTTCATCCTTTCGAGATAACTCAGAAGGCGATTTTCCATCTTCGTGAATCAAGGGACGCAGACCTGCCCAATTCGATTCTAAGTCTTCAATCGTCAAATTAATATCAGGGAAGATACTATTGACAGAATTCATAATGTATTCCGCATCATCCTTGGTCGCAACGACTCGGTTCAAATCTGCTTTGTAAGTTGTGTCTGTTGTACCAATGTAAGTCGTTCGCCCTCTTGGAATCGCAAAAATCATTCGACCGTCTGGCACATCAAAATAAACGGTATGTTTTAATGGAAATTTCTCGTGTGGTACAACGATATGGACCCCTTTTGTTAAATGCAATCGTTTTCCTTTCAAGGAATTATCTTTCTTTCTCAAATTATCAACCCACGGACCACCTGCTGCTACTACTTTTTTAGCTTTGATATTAAATTGAGCACCAGTCAGTTCGTCTTGTACTAATGTGCCATCTACTTTGCCATCCGCATAAGTGAAATCGACAACTTTGCAATAATTAGCTGCTAAAGCTCCATATCTTGCGGCTGTTTTTATCAGTTCAATGGTTAATCTGGCATCATCCGTTCTGTATTCTGCATAAAATACACCACCTTTTAAATTATCAGCACCCAGTAATGGTTCTTTCTTTAAAGATTGCGCTTTATTTAACATCTTTCTTCTATCATCTCCTTTGACATTAGCCAAAATATCGTAGACCTTTAAGCCAAATGAAGCCATCCAATAACCATATTTACCACCCTTCACAATAGGCATCAGCATCTTCTCTGGTAATACAATATGTGGTGCCAAGCGATGTACAATAGCCCGTTCCGTACCTGTTTCTCGTACCAAGGCTATATCTAACTGTTGTAAATACCGTAATCCTCCATGAATCAATTTGGTAGATTTACTACTAGTGCCAGAGGCAAAATCTCGCTTTTCTACCAAAGCGGTCTTAAGTCCACGTGCTGCTGCATCTAATGCAATCCCCGTACCTGTGGCACCGCCACCGATGACCAATAAGTCGAATTCTTGATTTTGTAAAGCTGAAAGGGTGTCAGCACGATGTAGAGAAGAGGTAGATTGAGCTTTCATACTAATTATTAGTTAAAGGATAGTAGGACCATTAAGTGCTACTGCTTGTTATATTCAACTACTTAAACCATAAAAGACACAAATTAGTTTTGTGAATTTTAGTAGTACAGAGTAGCGTAGTACAAAGAAAAGCGTTTTTTGTACACTTATCTGTTTTTTGTATGAAAAAAGAGGTTGGTGTTTACATAAATGAAATAAACTTGAAATAGTTTTAAATTAGTTACTGATTATTCAGCAATTGAATCATGTCATCATAATTTAAATTCTCATGCATTCAAACTGTTGACAAATTGTCAATATCAATATCCGTGGATAACAAATCCACCGATAGAAATCGGTGCAAGCTGTGGGTAAAAGCCAACGTCTAATTTTGTCAATGCCGTAACGTATCAGGCAATTTGGAATTCTACACCCCATAAGTTCCAAATATGAATTCCGAAGAGCATTCAATACGAATAGCCCCCGATCAATACGAATAGCCCCCGATGAAATTGGGGGAAATGAATAAATAGGGCGTTGGACAAGCTTGAAAGGCTTGAATAATAGGAATTTTAATGTTCAAGTCTTTCAGACTTGTAAGGAAGTGCTTAAAATATCACTTCCCCCAATTTTATTGGGGGCTATTCACCTTCAATCCCTTCAGGATTTGATGATTAAAAGATATGGGGTGTCGATAGAATTTGGAATTGTCAGATACGAACAAAACCGTCAACGTCTAGACCAGCACGACTGAGTATGCGGGCGAGTCCGCGGAATTTATTTATCAGTGGGGAAAAAGTCAACGTCTAAATCTGAAAGAAGTCAACTATCAAAATTGTTCAATAAATCAATCATCTGATCCACCATTTCGTCACTCACATCCAAGTGCAGTGTAAACCGAACGGTCTGAGGTCCAAAAGCAACTCCATTAATACCCAATTCAGCCATTTTAGCCAAGAAACTATCCGCAGTATAAGGCTCCTTTACATCAAAAATTAGAATATTGGTCTTGATTGGTCGAATGTTTTCTACGCAGTCTAACTTTGCCAACACTGCACCTATTTTTCGAGCATTTGCGTGATCTTCCTTCAAACGATCTACGTGATTGTCCAATGCATAAATCCCTGCTGCTGCTAAAAATCCAGCTTGACGCATACCACCACCCATCACTTTTCTAAAACGCCTAGCTTGCCTTATAAACTCTTGATTACCAATTAACAAAGAGCCTACTGGTGCGCCTAATCCTTTTGATAGACAGATGGAAATACTATCAAAAAGTGCCCCCATTTGTTGGGTCGTTTCACCTGTCTCCACAAGTGCATTAAAAAGTCTTGCTCCATCTAAATGTAAGGCTAGACCTCGGTCTTGACAAACTGCTTTGATGGGCTCAATTTCCGCTGCAGTATAATAATTTCCCCCTCCTTTATTAGTCGTATTTTCCAAAACAACCAATCGACTAATCGGTAGCCAATCATAGACGGGTTTGATCGCAGCAGCAACAGTTTCCGCAGTTACTTTTCCATGCTCACCTTGCAATAAATTCATAGAAACCCCTGAATTAAAAGCGTAGCCACTCGATTCGTATTGGTATACGTGCGAGTACTCATGACACAATACCTCGTCCAAAGGTTGGGTATGCACTTTCATGGCAATCTGATTGGTCATCGTTCCTGATGGGCAAAATAGTGCAGCTTCTTTGTTGAACATTTTCGCTGCTTTTGCTTCTAATTTATTGATGGTCGGATCTGCTCCAAATACATCATCTCCCACTTCAGCAGCCATCATTGCTGCTAACATTTCTTTTGTCGGTTTTGTAACCGTATCACTCGTTAAATTGATTGTCATAAAGCTCAAAGTTTGATTTTTGCCAAAGATAAAATTTGCTACTATTTATTTGGTGTAGATTGAATTAAATCTTTTGATATTGTTTTTAGTTTATAAGATTTCCTAGTTTTTTTTAATACTTGGATGTTTGATGTAAACCAGTTTAACTCTATATGAAAGCGTTGCACCTTTTGTTTCTATGGTGTTATGGATCAATTAATATGACTTATATTAAAAAAAATAATTTATTTAACAATATTATTCATTATTAACATTCATTTCATTATTTTTGCTATCTAATTAGCCAACTTTGTTAAGCTCCATCGAATTTAGTAATACACCTATTTTATAATACACTTTTGCTTTAAACCTCCTAAAGCAGACATTCCATACTACCGATTTACAAAAATTAACATTTACGGATTTAACTCAAAAACTTGTTTCAACAATTAAATTTATTGTTGGAACTATCACTATTATAGGATGAATCAATTCATCTATATAATGTTTTTTGTGTGAAATACACACCAAACAAACGACAGACAGAAACTATTTTCATGACTATCAATTATATACTTTTTAATAAAAAAATCTGGATTTTAATAGTCTTTAGTTGGTTGTTGAGCAATAGTATTTTTGCTCAGACTATACTTAATTTGACGAATGATACCAGAGCTAATGATCTCTATTGCGATCATGCTGGTCAAGTGTTTGAGGGCTGTAGTGGTACTTATCAAGATGATGGGGGGAATGGATTATATAGCAATGATTTAGTAGATATTGCTTTTCAAAATAGCCCTACTAATAATTATGGGGATGATGAATTTGAACCTATTTTTTGGACTTTTTGCCCTGATAACCCTGCTACGAATAGGGTGAAACTCACCTTTACAGAATTTGATATTCATACTTCCGATAAATTTTATGTGTACGATGGAGATTGTAGTTTGTCAAATGGAGATGTTGACCCCAGTATTGGCGTTGATGGTTTAGACGATGATAATGCATTGGATATTGATAATTATATCGAATTGGCTGGTGGTTCACCTAGTCAAATGACTAGAGTTGGTGGTAATGGAACCGTCAATCAGGGAGCAGGTTGGGTAGAAGCGAGTTGTACAAATGTATCAGGATGTATTACGATAGGTTGGAACCCCAACGGTGATAATGATAAAGGGACAGGTTGGACTTTTACGACTTCTTGTTCGCCTCGTATGTCAACCATTAGCTGTCCCAATCAAGGTGATTTTCCTTATGATGGTTTAACGATTGGTTGTGATTTATCGGTCAATTTGCCTGTTCCTCCAGCTTCTTTAAGTGGGTGTGCGGGGCAAGATACCTCTTTGTTGGCGCCTCCTTTTATGATTCAAATACTGGTTGATGGAAATAGTTTAGGTTATTTAGGTGGAGATTTATCTGCTTATCCTAGTATGAGCGTTGGAGTGGGGCGACATACGGCAACTTATAGATTACTTTTTGATAACGATGGGGATGGTGATGCATTTGATGGAGAATTGGTTGCTATCCAAGAAGTATCATGTGTTTTTACTATTTTTGATTCGGATGATTTGGTATGCCCCGCAGAGGTCAATATTTCTCTAGGCGATGACTGTGCGACTATTTTGCAACCCAAAGAATTAATAGACCCTGTTTGTGGACCTGCTTATCCAATTAGAATTGTGTTGAATGGGCAGACTTATAGCTCCATTTGTCGAGATTGTGATTTTTTAGATGCGGATGATCGCCCTTTGGCATTACCAGAAGGTGTTTTTGACTATATCATTCGAGACAACTGTAATAATGCTTGTTTTGGTAAAATTAATTTGAAAGATATTCAAGTACCTCAGTGTATTGGGCCTAATTTCGTTGGTTTGCTTTGTACCGACCCAATCCCCGATGAACCACCTTTGATGCTCGATTGTAACGAAATTATACAGACGACTTTCAACGAATTTGAATATGGTGCATGTGGTAGATTTTCTATACAAGAGGTGGAAGCATTGTCTGATGTGATTAGTCCAACTTGGTTTGAAGAAATTGCTGCTAATAATTATGTGCTTTCGGGATCGGGTTCTACCATCATTGATATTACAAGAGATGTGGGTGTTACTTTTGAAAGTATTACCTTAAGAAGATATCGAGCCACAGATAGTAATGGTAATACGAATGAGAACTGCCCACAAGCGTTTATCAATATTCGTCCTGATACCTTGATGATGCCGACTTTACCTTCCATAGAGGTAAAATGTGGAGAGGATATTACACCAACAGGCTTGCTTAATTTGACGAATGAAGACGGTAGTCCACGATTTTTACAACAGAATATAGCCCCTTGGTACGATGTGCCAATTCCGAAGGTGCCCAATGATACGATTGATGTTATTTTGCCAACAGATGTTACCAATTGTCATTATGCTACCTTTTATGAAGACCAACTTATTCAAACGATTGGTAGTACCCAAAAGATTTCGAGAACTTGGACTTGGCTAGATTGGTGTGCCCCTAATCCAAGTCGAGCAACGCCTTATGTCCAAATTATCAAAATCGTAGATGATACTGAGCCCGTATTGACGGCTGGGCCTGATACGATGAAAGTGTCTGTTGATCTCTTTGATTGTGAAGTTTCTGAAACGAACTTATTAGGAGCGGCTTGGACGGATGATTGTGGTGAAATTGTGGCTTATCGTACCGAGCTACGAAGGGTGAAATTTAATGGAGATATAGGAGAAGTGTTACAAGCAAACCTACAAAATGGCGGTAAATTTAGAGATTTAGCAGTTGGTTGTTACTATGTACTGTATTATGCGGAGGATGAGGATGGAAACGAAACCTCTAGTTTTGGTTCTATTAATAATGCTTGGGAAGCAGTGCCTGGAAATGTTCATGTGGCAGTTTTATGTGTGATTGATGGTGTAAAACCTCAAGCTCGATGTATCAATCAGTTAAATATTTCCCTGCGTTCTAGCCAAGATAGGATTACAGCAGCAGAGTTTGATGCAGGAAGTACGGATAATTGTGGTATTGCCAATTTGAGAGTGAGTTTGGTGGACGAAATTGATAAATATGGAGATTTTGTACAGATAGATTGCGGTGATATTGGACAGAATTTAAGAGTTTACTTAGAAGCAACAGATGTCAATGGAAACCGAAATGTATGTTGGGGAGACGTCCGTATTTTGAACCACGCAAATAATAATGCTTGTGGTATGGTCAACCCAATTTCAGTCTCGGGAAAACTGCAAAATAATAATGGCGAATTTTTAGAACCAGTGACCATTACGGCATCTGCTGAAGGTCAACCAGATGTTATTGTTTCAGCAGAATTTGGAGCGTATAATTTGTCACTACCAAGTGAGACCAATTATACCATTACGCCACAAAAAAATCAGAACCCTTCCAATGGGGTTTCTACTTACGATTTAGTCCTGATTAGTCAGCATATTTTGAATGTTAGACCTTTTGAATCACCTTATCAATATATTGCTGCGGATGTCAATAAATCTGGTACAGTGACTTCTTTTGATATGCTGCAAATTAGACAATTAATTTTGAATAAAATTTCTGAGTTTCCTCAAAATAATTCGTGGAGATTTGTTGATGCGACGCACAATTTTGGATCTGATATTACTTCTACCTTAGCTCAGAAATTCAAAGAGTCGGCAGAGGTGCAAACTTCTGATAATCAGATTATTAATGCAGACTTTTTAGGAATTAAAATTGGAGACGTTAACGGAAATGCTATTCCAAATAATTTTAATAATTCAGTTCCGAGAGCTACTGCCTTTCATACGTTTTCCGTTAATACGGTAGACCGATTTGTAGAAGTGGGAGAGACTTTTTCGGTTGATTTTTATAGTGATAATGAAGTGATTCAAGGCATTCAATTTACGATGGATTTTCCTGACTTATCTTTAATAACTGTCCAAGAAGGTATCATAGAAGCACAACATCTAAATACTGGGCTTAAGCATCAATTATTAGCAGCTTGGAATGGTATCATGGAGCAACAAGAAAAGCTTTTTACTGCTAAATTTAAAGCACACAAATCGGGAAGAATAAGTGACCTTTTAACTATCAATTCAAAAGTATTAGAAGCAGAAGCGTATAGTCAAGAATTGATTCCTTTTGCAGTAGAATTAGTCTTTTCGGAAGTATCAAATACACCTAATTTTGACCTATTCCAAAATCAGCCGAACCCTACCAATGGCTTAACGATTATTCCTTTTAGCTTGCCTCAGACGAGTGCTTTTAGTTTGAAAATATTAGATTATCAAGGACGTAAAGTAAACGAGATTAAAGGTGTTGGGCATCAAGGCTTAAATAGGATTTCGTTTGATGCTAAGCAACTTGCTAAAACAGGTCTGTTCTATTATCAATTGCAGACTGTAGACTACACCGCTACTAAAAAAATGCTGATTATTCGATAACCAATCGAATGATTCTTTACGTTAAATAGCTGTCAGCCCTCCAAGGGGTGACAGCTATTTAATACAAATCCATTTGAAAAAGTAACCCATCTAAAACCGTACGACCTGTTCCGATTCGTCGGAATTATTTTCTTAACGTAAATAATCTATTTGTTTGATTGCTGAATTCCCCAACCTTATTGCTACATAAGGTTGGGGATTTTACAAGGCGGTTGTTTCCCACAACCGCCTTGTTTCAAAAGCCATAATAATATTTTAAATTATCCCTCCAACCACACAATCTTTCGTCTAAAAAAGCATTCTATTAAAAACTTTTCTTTCCTATTTTAGTTAAATTAGTATACAAATACGAATTCTACTTTTAAAATTAGATTTTTTGTTCTAATTTAGTCCTTCAATTTAGAAACCTATAAATTTCTTTTCCACTTTTAAACTAGCATACCCTGTCTACAACTAAGGAAAAAATACTAACCACTTCTATTATTCTTTTTAATAAAAAAGGAGTGAACAATGTCACCTTACGAGATATTGCTAATGCCCAAAAGATTAGTACAGGAAATTTAGCTTACCATTATAAAAATAAAGACATCATTATTGAGGCTGCTTTTTACAAAATGCAGAAAGAGCGAAATGAGATCTTGACGGGTGTCCAACAAATTCCTTCTTTAGATAAGATATACAAGCAGAATAAACTATTTAACCGATTGGGTAAAAAGTACTTATTTTTATACGTCGATACGGTTCATATTTTAAGGACTTATCCAAATATTGCGGCATTGCACCGACAATACATGGAGCAATCTATTAAGTATGTCAAAGGGACTTTAGAGTATTCCGTAGGTTCTGGAAATATGCGGGCAGAAAAGGTAGAAGGAGAATACGACCGCTTAGCACACGCTATTTGGATGATTATGACTTTTTGGTTAAACCAATTAGAAATCAGAGATAAGACTTGCACTTTAGAAGAGGAAGAACAATTAGAATTTACGATATGGGATATGATCTATCCTAAATTAACCCGAAAGGGTATAGAAAATTATAGAAAAGTTTTTGCAGAAGAGCAGAAGGTAATCAGTGGGCAGTGATACAGTTTGCAGTCGGCTAGATCAATAATAAATTAACTAATAATCAATAATTTAATAATCAATAATTTTAAATCAATAAAATCATGGAAGCCTACATTTATGATGTTGTCCGTACCGTAAGAGGAAAGGGCAATCGGAAAGGAGCTTTAATGGGTACAACCCCTACACAGCTATTAGTAACGCTTTTAGACAAACTAAAAGAAAGAAATGATTTTGACCCGAAGTTGGTGGAAGATTTCATTTGTGGTTGTGTTACACAAGTAATGGACCAAGGTGCAAATATTGCTAAAACAGCAGCACAGCAATCTGGATATGGAGATCACCTTTGTGGCGTATCTCTAAACCGTTTTTGTGGTTCTGGATTAGAGGCAATTAACCAAGCATCTGCTTATGTAAAGTCAGGTTTTACTGATTTAATGTTAGCAGGTGGAGTAGAGTCTATGTCAAGAGTGAAGATGGGTGCTGATGGTGGAGCGATGATGATGGACCCTGCGGTAGCACTGAAAGGACATACGATTCCTCAAGGTGTATCTGCAGATTTGATCGCCTCTAAGTTTGGCTATTCTAGAAGAATGGTGGATGAGTTTGCGGCAGAGTCTCAAAGAAGAGCAGCAGCAGCAGAGGCAGCAGGTTATTTCGATAAATCTAGAATTAACGTTACCGATGAGAATGGTTTTGTCTTATTAGATCGAGATGAAAACGTAAGAGCAGGTACGACTGCGGATTCTTTAGCTAGCTTAAAGCCATCTTTTGAAATGATGGGCCAAATGGCTGGTTTTGATGACATAGCGATTCAAAAATATCCAGAAGTTGCAGCAATTAATCACGTTCACCACGCAGGTAACTCTTCTGCTATCGTGGATGGTGCAGCGATTGCTTTGATTGGAAATAAAGAAATTGGAGAAAGAATGGGCATCAAGCCAAGAGCGAGAATTCGTTCAGTAGGCGTTGTCGGTACAGATCCAACAATGATGTTGGTTGGACCAGCTCCAGCTTCTAGAAAAGCATTGAAGAAAGCAGGTATGCACAAGTCTGATATCGATTTATTCGAAATCAATGAGGCATTTGCATCTGTGGCTATGCGTTTCATGGAAGATTTAGGTGTAGATCACTCTATCACCAATGTAAATGGTGGTGCGATTGCTTTAGGTCACCCACTTGGTGCTACTGGTTGTATGATTACTGGTACTTTGTTGGATGAATTGGAGCGTAGAGATTTGAGTACTGGTTTGGCTACTTTATGTATTGGTGGTGGAATGGGTATTGCTACGATCATTGAAAGAGTGTAGCGTCATCGTGGCTAGGTATTGTCTAAGACAACTACTAACGCCTCGGCCTCCTACCTGTCATTTCGCAGAAATCTGCATACGTATATTAAGCGATTATAGGCTGCTTTGCTAGGAGGATTGGACACATGAACAAACGCAGTTTGTGAACCGCCTGCGGGCGGGAAAGCCTACGGATTTAACGGATTAAAACGGATTTCCTAGTAGGTCGTGTTCGATGCGTAAAGCGATTACTTTAAGTAATCTCTTTACTTTATTTTTAATTATATAATCAACTATTTAATTTAGGAGATTACTTAAAGTAATCGCCTAATGCAAAAAAAACGAGTATGTCAACCGTTATCAAAAACGATGTATTAGAATATTCAGTTGGAGACGATGGCGTGGCGATTGTGAACATTCACATGAAGAACCACCCAACCAACTTATTTAGCGAAGATTTCTTCATTCCTTATAATGAAATAGCTAAAAAGGCTATTGCAGATGATTCTGTTAAGGGAGTGATTTTAACTTCTACGCATAGAGATTTTATGGCAGGAGCTGATTTACGAAAGTTATCTAATCCGCCAGAAGACAAAAAAGCAATGTATGACGAATTGCTAGGACAAAACCGTCAGTTGCGAGAATTCGAAAAAGCTGGAAAGCCTTTCGTTGCCGTTATCAATGGTAACGCTTTGGGTGGTGGCTTAGAATTAGCTTTGACTTGTCACCACAGAATTGCGGTGAACAATCCACGAACTAAAATTGGATTTCCAGAAGTACAATTAGGATTGATTCCTGGTGGAATGGGGAATTCCAAAGCGCCTTATTTAATGGGGATGCAAGGGGCTATGATGGCGATTTTGCAATCAAAGCAGACCAATCCTGAAAAGGCAATGAAAGCTGGATTAATCAATGCAGTCGTGGATTCACCAGAGGCAGCATTGGCAGCAGCTAAAGCTTACATCTTAGAAGGTGGAAGTGCAGTACAGCCTTGGGATAATAAGAAACATAGGATTCCAGGTGGAGGAGTAATGTCTCCAGGTGGTGTACAAACAATGGTAGGTGGTATTGGTAACGTTAGAAAGCAAACAGGTGGAAATTATCCAGCTGCTAAGTATGCGATGAACGTTATTTATAAAGGATTGCAAATGCCAATTGATCGAGCAATCGAGGTAGAGGCAAGTCAATTTATCAGTGCATTCTACTCAAAAGAGGCGCAAAACTTAATCAGAACAGGATTTTTTGCCATCAATGAGGCGAAGAAAGGAAAGATGAAACCTAAGGGTTTTGATAAATACGAGATTAAGAAATTAGGGATGTTAGGTGCTGGTATGATGGGAGCTGGTATTGCTTATGTTTCTGCGGTTGCAGGGATGGAGGTAATGCTAAAGGATGTGAAGATGGAAGGTGCGGAAAAAGGAAAAGCTTACTCTGAAGGTATTTTAGATAAGAAAATTTCTAGAGGAAGAAGTACAGAAGAGAAGAAAAAAGCCATCTTAGATAGAATCCATCCAACAATTGACCCTAATGATATGGCAGGTTGTGATATGGTGATCGAGGCGGTTTTTGAAGACAGAAACCTTAAGGCTCGCGTAACGAAAGAAACAGAGGCGGTTTTAGGTGCTGATAAGATTTATGGTTCTAATACTTCGACTTTACCAATTACCATGTTGGCAGAGGCGTCTGAAAGACCAGCCAATTTTATTGGTATTCACTTTTTCTCTCCAGTAGATAAGATGCCTTTGGTAGAAATTATCGTAGGAGAAAAGACTTCTGATAGAGCTTTAGCAGCAGCGATTGACTATGTAGTAGCGATCAGAAAAGTGCCGATTGTTGTAAATGATAAGCAAGGATTCTTCACTTCTCGAACTTTCGGAACTTATACTTCGGAAGGAGCGCACTTGTTGATGGAAGGTGTTCCACCAGTGATGATCGAAAACGTTGCTAAGCACATTGGTATGCCAGTTGGACCTTTAGCGGTAACGGATGAAGTTTCTCATACTTTAGGTCTACACGTAATGGGTGAAATGCCAGAAAGAGATGCGGAGACCGAAAAAGTTTACCAATTAACTAAAAAATTAGTAGATTTAGGACGTCATGGCAAGAAGAATGGCAAAGGATACTACGACTACGATGGTAGAACGAAGACCTTATGGCCAGGATTGGAAGATATGTTCCCCTCAAATGTGAACACTTTAGATTCAGCGACAATCGGTAAGCGATTATTGCACAGAATGGCTTTAGAAACTTACCGTTGTTTCGACGAAGGTGTTTTAAGAGCGACTAAAGATGGAGACGTTGGGTCTTTATTAGGATTTGGTTTCCCTCCTTATACAGGTGGAGCAATTTCTTATATCGACTACGTTGGATTGGATCAATTCATTGCAGATTGTGATGATTACACGGAGCGTTTTGGACCAAGATGGACGGTTCCTGCTAGCTTACGCCAAATGGCAGCTGATGGTAAAACTTTCTACGGAAAGAACAGCATCAATGCCAAAGGTGGAAAAGCAACTAAGTTAGGAAAGTCTGAAATCAAAAAGATGAAAGAACCAGAATTAGTAGCTTACGCTAACTCCATCGGTATTTCAGCAACGGTAGATGATTTAAAGAAAGATACTTTACAAAAGGTATTGGATAAATTAGGTTATTAAGAGGCGAGAACAGAGATGAGAGACCACTTCGTTGAGAGATAGGCAAATCGTCAAATCTTAGAAAGTAGGTCGAAAATCTAGAATAGAAATAAAAGAGTAGAGAAAAGGGACAATCATCCGTCTTTATGTCGTGAATCGTCTCTATTCTCTGCTCTCTAATCTCTATTTTATCCTCACAATCGTCCTTGAAAACTCATCGTCATCTTGCGAATTTCGGTAATTTCTTTTACTATCAATTGCATTTTGGATAAAGAGATATATTCTAAATCTGAAGAAAGATATATCTGAGTTTCTAATTCGTATAAAGAACCAATAACATTTCCTAGAAATGTTTTTAATTGAGGATTGGTATCTCTTCCACAACCTTCAGCAATGTTCGAAGGAACAGAAATAGCTGAACGTTGAATTTGCGAACTTAATCCATATTTTTCTTCTGTTGGAAAAAACTCAGTGGTTTTGTAAATAACTTTTACAAGTTTTCGACTTCTTTTCCAGATTTATAGATTTAAAAAATTATGCCTCATGTTGTGTAGTTTTTAAATGGTACAAAATATTTTTTTACAAAAAAGAAATTGTATTTTTAGGTGAATATACTATTTTAGTCAAAAACAGGTACAGATGAAGTATATTTCTCGCTTACAAGTCGTAAGCAGTCTCTATTCTCTCATCTCTACTCTCTAATCTTAATAACATGCAAAACCTCAACGAAAAAGTAGCCGTCATCACGGGTGCAGGCTCAGGAATGGGCAAAGAATTAGCCATTCAGTTAGCAGCAAAAGGGGCAAAAGTTGCCTTAAATGACTGGAATGGTGAAAATTTACAAGCCACGGTAGATATCGTCAAAAAGAATGGCGGTACGGTCATTGCCAAAAGGTATGATGTATCTAATCGAGAAGCGGTCTATGCTTTTAAGGACGAGGTTTTGAGTAAATTCGGACAGGTTGATATCGTGATTAACAATGCGGGGATTGCCTTGCCGAGTTATAACATTGAGGATGTCCCTTATGATGAGTTTGAAAAGTTGATAAACATCAATATGTGGGGCGTTATTTATGGCACTAAAGCCTATTTGCCGCACTTGCAAACTCGTCCAGAGGCAGTGGTCGCCAATACTTCTAGTGTTTTTGGAATAATGGGCTTTCCGACACAAGGGCCATACTGTGCCGCTAAATTTGCAGTGAAAGGATTCACGGAATCTTTACGTTTAGAATTAGCCGCACAAGAATCAAAAGTAAGAGCTTTATCTATTCACCCCGGACGAATCTTTACCGATATTGTTCGGAATGTAGAACATAAGCCAGGCACTGTCACAGAAGCTGAAAAGGCAGAAATGGCTAAACAATTTGATGAAGGTGGAGATGGAACGACGGCAGCCGATGCTGCGAAGCAAATCATCCAAGCAATTCAAAAAGGAAAGCCTAGATTATTGATTGGGAAAGACGCTCGTTTCATTGATAGAATGGTGCGGTTGCTCCCAACTAAATATGCTAAAATTATCTTGAAAAGATTAGGTGCGGAGCCAAATTCTGCGGTAGCCAATCCTATCAAACCACCAGTAGAAAAAGTCGCTGAAAAAGTGACCGAAAAGGTGACTTAAAGTCTTAAAATAGAAGCCAGATGTCAGACCATTATCTTCGATAATTGTCAGATGTCAGATGCTTCTCATTTAGTAATTCATAAGTCTGACTTCTGACAATTCCGATTTATCGGAATGTTCTGACTTCTGACTTCTTTAAAAAAAGTAAGTAAAAAAATGGATACTTCTCTTATTGTAAGTGAAATGCAAAAAAAAGCGGCAGGTGTTGCACCAATCGGAAATACGTTAAAATTTAACATGGGCGGTGAATGTATTTATATTGACGGTAACAACGGCAACGCTGTTTCTACGGATGATAAAGATGCAGACTGCACTATCAGTGTCGATAAAGATGATTTTATAGCTTTGACCACAGGTGATTTAAACCCGATGATGGCGTTTATGAGTGGCAAGATAAAAGTGGATGGAGATATGAGTGTGGCTATGAAATTGCAATCTTTGTTGTAGAACAAATTATAAAAAATATTTATTAGGGGAGTAACAGTTAATGTTACTCCTTTTTTGTTTTAATAAAAATTTTAACTTAATTTAACTCGTTTTTAGTATGAATTGTTGTTTTTAATTACCTTTGAAAGAGTGAGCGGTTAATAATTAACAGTTTTTTTTGATTAAAAAATTAGTAAATGAGGATAAATTCATTAAGTATAAAAAATTATTTTTTAGGATGGGAGTTTGAAGATATTGAATTTACTTCTAATCTTACTTTATTGGTTGGAGGTTCAGGAGTTGGAAAAACTCAAATACTTAGAGCAATTGATGATTTGAAGGATATTGTTAATGGAGATTCAATTAATGGTTTTGATTGGGTGATTGTATTTTCAATTGATTCGGGCGCTACATTTAGATGGGAGGGGGCTTTCTCCACCCTAGAAGATAGCGATAATGTTTATAGTTCACAAGACGAAGAGGACGCAATTAAACCTACAATTTTATTTGAAAAACTAATAAATCTTGATAAAGATAAAATTATTATAAATAGAACTTCGGAAAAGATTTTTTTCTTAGATTTTACTATGCCTAGGCTATCATCGACTCAATCTATTTTGCATATTTTGAAAGAAGAAAAGCAAATAAATGAAGTTGTGAGTTCCTTTAACAAAATAACCTTAAAAGACCATACAAGTAGAGAGGGTTTCAGTTTTTCTTCGTTAACAAGACCGTTAGGTCCATTGAGGGAAAAATACAAAACTTTTAAAGAAATTAGGAAAAGCAATGAGTCCATCCGTTTAAAGATGTTTTTATGCTCAGAGTTAAATTTTAAAATTTTTGATAAAATAAAAGCTCGATTTAAAGATATATTTCCGCAGATACAAGACGTCAGAATTGAACTTATGGAAAATGAAAAATTTCCTTT
>CALDTJ010000284.1 GCA_937924145.1 uncultured Saprospiraceae bacterium | reverse complement strand
AGGACATCTTTAATTGCCCTTCGTAGTTTGGAAATTCATTTCCAAAAGACTTTATTACTAAGAGCTTAGAGTTTCCTGAACTTAAAGTTCTGGAAGTTCTTCCCCTACGGTTTTATTAGAATAAGCACTAATGAAGAATTTTTAGTTGTTTTTTCGTAACTATTCAGCATCTTACGAGCAAAACGCTTGGAGGTCTGCTAGACGCTCGTATGTTTGCATCGAGATAAAAATAAGCAAAAAAGTTGATTGAAAAAATATTAATATGGCACCACGCTAGAACAGAAGTATTTAATATCAAACAACATCAATTGATGTATGTACACATTTAGAAAAACTCTGTTCTGGGGAGGTTCTTTAGAGTCTGAATAGTACTTAGGGCGTAGCCTGAAAATTGGTTACAGCAGGAATAATACACGAGTTTAGCCGTAGAGAGAGCCGCTTTTAATTAATATCAAAATTCAATCACAATGCCTAAGCAAAAAACAGACCGAAAAGTAATTAAGCAAAATGTAGGAATTGATGCGTCCAAAGATGACTTCAAGGTAGTCTTTTACCGCCTAGAACAAACTGGTCATAAGGCCATCAATGGGAGTAAGGGTTTCGCAAATACCTTAGCGGGCTTTGCATCATTGATGAAATGGATAGAAAAAAAACGAGTAGCTGACCTAGAAGTACGGATTACGATAGAGGCAACAGGAGTTTACCATGAAAACCTGGTACACTTCTTAAATGACAATGGTTATTACGTTAGTGTGATTCTAGCCAATCAATCAAAAGCCTACGCTAAGAGCTTGAACCTCAAGACGAAAACAGATGAGGCAGATGCTAAGATGCTAGGGCAAATGGGAATCGAAAGAGATTTATTCCAGTGGCAACCAGCAAGTACTAATATGCGCATTCTCAAGCAGTTAACTAGAGATAGAGTAGCTCTATTAAAGGAAAAAACAGCACTCGGCAATAAATTACATGCGCTGAATGCCTCCTTCGAACCTCACAAAAAAGTGATTAAAAGACTGAATCAAAGACTAAAATTGATTAGCAAGCAACTCAAAGAAGTGGAAAAAGAAATTGCACAAACTGTCAAAGAGGACGAAGTGCTCCAAGAAAGAGTGGACAATATTTGTAAAGCCAAAGGCCTAGGTATTACTACTGTAGCTACAGTAATTGCAGAAACAAACGGCTTTAATTTATTCACTTCTAGAGGGCAGCTTATCAGTTATTCTGGATATGATGTGACCCAGAAAGAGTCTGGTACATCCATTAAGGGAAAACCAAGAATTTCCAAAAAAGGAAATAGTCATATCCGTAGAGCTTTGCATTTTCCTGCAATCACAATTGTCAAACATGAACTTCATTTCAAGCATTTATTTGAAAGAGTCTATGAGCGTTCTGGTATTAAAATGAAAGGATATGTAGCTGTTCAACGTAAAATGCTTATCCTCATTTATACCCTGTTTAAAAATAATGTTCCCTATGATCCCAATTATCATACAACCGAAAAAGAAACTATAAAGGATACCGAAAAAGTAGCAGCCTAAAATGTAGACAGGATACAAATCCTGCCTACTCTGGATG
The DNA here is from genome assembly GCA_937924145.1 of uncultured Saprospiraceae bacterium. Lineage (GTDB taxonomy): Bacteria > Bacteroidota > Bacteroidia > Chitinophagales > Saprospiraceae > JAFMDF01. Next base: position 4,452 of record CALDTJ010000284.1, on the reverse strand, counting down.
CTTGCTCTAAGGCAACCTCCTTTGTGCCATAAAATTAATATTTTTTTCAAAGAACTACTTGCTTTTTTACATAGTACCTAAATGGTAGAAAAATGAGTGGTAATCTAGTTAGTGAATAGTTTCTAAAAATTTAGCATTAGTAAGATAAATCCTTATGCTGTCTAGAACTCCTAACTTTTATGCATCTACCACCTGTACCCCTTTCCAGAAGGCTACTCTACCTTCAATGTGTTTGGCAGCATATTTCGTTTCGGGATAATACCACACTGCATCTTTATTCTCTTTACCATCGACTTTTAAATGATAATACGCTGCCGTTCCTTTCCAAGGACAGGTAGTTTTTGTATCACTTTGCACAATAAATTCTTGGTTCAGACTATCAGCGGGAAAATAATAGTTGCCTTCGACATTTTGCAAATCATCGCTTTCAGCAATGACTTGACCATTCCATTTTGCTTGCTTTTTCATTTTTTAAAAGGTTTATGAACAATATATAAGACAAAACAACTATTTTGGTCACAAGTTTAAACATTGATCGAACCACCAAGTATGCTCCGAGACAAAAACTATCTACTACTTTTAATCACTTTCCTTTTCGGACAAATGGGTCTTGCTCAAAACGGTCCACATGCGCCAGACATTAAATGGCAACAAATTGATACAAAAAAATTCAGATTAATTTTTCCAGAAGGATTTAATAAACAAGGACTTAGAGCAGCCAACTTGATCGACTACATGGATCAAAATGCTAAAAGATCTATTGGCGATCTTAGTCAAAAAATAGATATTGTTTTACACAATCAGACCATCGTCCCTAACGGTTTTGTAGGTATAGCCCCTTTTAGAAGTGAGTTTTTTGCGACCCCTCCTCAGTCTGCTAACTTCCTGGGAACGGTTGACTGGTTAGATGTTTTGACTATCCACGAATATCGTCATGCACAGCAATATGCCAATGCAAAAGTGGGTTTATCCAAATTGATGTATATTTTTCAAGGAGATAACGGTTGGGGGTTGGCATCGAGTGCAAGTATTCCTGGGTGGTTTTGGGAAGGCGATGCCACTATTATGGAAACTGCACTGACCAAAGGAGGAAGAGGCAGAGCGCCCTTTTTCACCTTACAACAAAGAGCTACTTTATTAAATCGACGGAATTATAGTTATCAAAAAGCGAGGAATCAGTCATTTAAAGATCTAGTACCTAATCATTATCGGCTGGGATACGCTATGCTCATGTACGGAAGAGAAAAATATGGAAATGATGTCTGGCAAAGTATTTTTGTAGATGCTGCGAGGTACAAACCCCTACTCTATTCTTTTTCCAATGCTTTGAAACGAAAAACAGGTCTAAAAACAAAAGATTTATATAAAAAAACCTATCAACAATTAAGGCAAACTTACACTGAACAAGTCGATAATTTAGACCTTTCACCCACCGAAAAAATACCAACGGCTCGCAAAAAAACAGTAACCAATTATCGTTTTCCATTTGCTTTGAAAGACGGAAAAATTATATGTCTAAAGTCAAGTTATCAAAAAACGGACGAGCTAATTCTAATTGAAAATGGTCGAGAGCAAAAACTTACGACTATTGGTTTTCACATCGAAAAATACTTAGCAGTTACAGGCAATAAAGCGGTATGGACAGAGTATGAACAAGACCCAAGACGAAGCAAAAAGAACTATTCTAATATTGTCTATTACGATCTAAAAACGAACCAGAAAACTCGATTAACTGCCGATGGGCGTTATTTCTCGCCAACTTTTTCTTATTCCGAAGGTCGGATTTTAGTGGTTACAGTAACACCAGGGCAAAGAAACGGACTCGTTATTTTAAATGCTCAAAACGGACAGACCCTTAGCGTTTTACCCAATCCTAAAAATTGGTTTATCTCTTTTCCGAAATGGGCAGAAAATGATTCGGATATCGTGTATGTAGCGAAAGAAAATAGCCAGATAGCCATTTTTAAATACAATTTAATTGAGAAAACAAGTGTACAGTTGACCGATTGGACGCACCATACCATTGCTGATTTATATGTCCAAAATAGAAGCGTTTACTTTACATCCTCTTTTAGTGGAATTGACAATATTTACAAAGTAAGTCTAGATGACAAACAAGGAGTAGAACAATTGACTACCCTACCTATCGGCGGCTATTACCCTTCTTTAGCAAAAGATGATAAAACATTGATTTTCAGCGAATTTACTGACATGGGTTATGAACTTAGTAGCTTAAATTTATCACAGAATAATGCACGAAATAAACGCATTAAAATAGTCGAACCACATCAACAAGACTTTTATAAAGCAAATCTATATGCTAAAGAAGAAGGCGGAGATATTCTAGATAATTTACCTGATGAATCTTATGAAGTCAAGCGATATAAGGGACTATTTAAGGGCCTGCGCTTACACAGTTGGAATCTAACGCCCTCCGTAGCTTTACCGACATTAGACATACAAATGGATAATTTTCTGAATGACTTTTCCATAAACGTTATTGGAGGGTATAATCTCAACGAAGAATCGCCTGTTTTTATCACCTCTGCCACTTATGGAAAGTGGTATCCGCAACTTACTGCCTTTACTAGTTTTACTACGAGGAATACAGAATTTTTAGCCTCTCCCGACTCTTTACAGCGGCAAAACTTTGACCAACTCTCCTTTGGTGGTAGAGTTGCTATTCCACTTACTTGGTTGAAAGACAATTATGGAACGACCTTAAATACTTTTGGTGGCTATACTCAACGAAAAGTAAGCGATGCAAAATATGAAGAGGAATTGCAAGAAGATTTTTCTCTGGGAACGATTCAACTAGGGTTCAATGTAGCCCATATACGAAGGACCGCTTTGCAGAATTTGGCACCACGTTGGGGGCAATCGCTGTCTATTCTTTATCAACAAACGACCGATTCAAGAACTGATAGACAAATCCGTTTAGGAGGTAGCTTGCTATTCCCTGGGATTGGTATTAATCATAGTTTGAAATTAGGAATGGGCTATCAAAGAGAATTGCTAAAGAACGTCTATCAATTTGCCGATGCCTTCGAATATCCTAGAGGATTCAATCGAATTTTAAATGATGAATTTTTAAAGTTATCAGTCGATTACCAGCTACCCCTCGCCTACCCTGATTGGGGAATTTGGGGCATCACCTACTTCAAAAGGATTAGCGTGAACGCCTTTTTTGATTATGGTCGTAGAAGAGTTGAAACGAATGACTTGACCGATAATTTTAATTCTGTAGGAGCAGAAATCGTCTTCGATAACACTTTTTGGAATGAACTGCCCGTCACTTTTGGACTACGAAATTCCTATTTATTAACACAGGAAGCTGATAAATATCAATTTGAGGTATTTGTGAAGAGTTTTTTAGTGGAGTAAAAATAGGCGTAATAAGGAGATTACTTGAAGTAATCTCCTTATTTTTTATTGGATTTTTTATTAAAATAAAAACATTACTTGAAGTAATGGCTTTACACCAATCTTCTAACTTCTCCATTGACCAAAGCCTCCACTACTTGAAATAGCAAATTAGGCTTGTGGGGGCGCCAATTCAACTGGTTATAATAGGCGCCAAAATTTACGTGGTACTGCAATCGACTTTCTTTCATTTCATCTTCCACATGATTGTGAATATTGATAAAACAAATCCAACCATCCTCCTCTCTAACTTCTTCGCCCCATTCTTCGTAATAGTCGTCTTCTCCTCCATGAAAGTTGAGGACATTTTCGCAAATCAACACAAATTTATGGATTCCTTGGTCTTGCAATCGTTCGATTAAGTTTCGCTTGAGAAACATAATGTCATTGTGTAAAGCGTCATTCCATTCTCCAATAAATTCAAGGATCACATACCCTTCTTCATAATCCACATATAACACCTTCGTATACAAGGTAGCGGAGCCAAATTCATCCCATTGAGGGTGAATGTAGTAATTGTACACCTTTTGGGTATAGGCAAATTCATTGTAAGTCCTCCCATAAAATGGAGATTTTGTGTCGTTATCTGCGATATATTTGTCCCTCCAACGGTAATAGGGTTCGATGTCTTGCATAAAATTATAAAGAAAAGTTACGGTTTATATGTATAAAACTATAAACCATAATAATACGTTTTTGTTCCTCAATATATTATGGAAGAAAGAAATGGGTGTATCTCAAAATGTCAGAAAAAGAAAGTAATATTGTAAGCAAACATTAAATTGGTTGAACTATTTCGTGATGGATTAATAAAAATACCAATTACAAAATATAGAATAGAAAAACCTATTATTCACTCAAATTTTGATAACTTTTGTTAAAAAAGCGACCACCTAAAATAATTTTCACAGGACCTGAATCTAGCGGCAAATCGACTATGGCTAAGCTGACTGCTAAGCATTTTAATACGACTTTTTTAGAAGAATATTCTAGGACTTATCTGAATAACTTAGAGCGCCCCTATGTAGC